>DASQMG010000111.1:0-2617 GCA_035645595.1 Flavisolibacter sp.
TTGTTTGATACCGAAACTCATCGGAACCGTTACTCGCATGGTATGCACAACTACCTGACCAGAGACGACATTTTACCGACGGAGTTTTTACAAATATCATTACAGGAAACGAGGAAGTACGGCGTTCGGTTAATAAAAAAAATGATTACGAATGCGCGGAAAAATGATACCGGCCTGTTTGTGGTTAAAGACGAGGAAGGGAAACTTTATTATGCTAAAAAACTATTGATTGCAACGGGCCTTGCTGATAAAGTGCCGGATATTCCCGGCTTTAAAGAGTTGTACGGCAGATCGGTTCACCACTGCCCCTACTGCGATGGATGGGAGGTACGCGACAAAGAGCTGGGCGTTTATGCCCGGAATAAAAACGGCGCTGAACTTGCCTTATCCTTAAAAGGATGGAGCGAAACAGTTACGTATTACGCCGATGGAAAAAATCAGCTGAAACCGGCCGAAGTGGAAACACTGGCTGCAAATAACATAAGTATCATTTCTTACCCCATTGAATATTTAAAAGCAGAGGAAGGTGAGTTAAGAGAAATCATTTTCAAGAATGGAAAAAGCCGCTCTTGTGATGCGCTTTTTTTTGTAAATGGTTTTAACCAGCAATGTAACCTTGCGGAAACCTTTGGTTGCACCATGTCAAAGAAAGGAGTAGTAATAACCAACCGGTTCCAGCAAACGAATATTGAGGGCCTGTATGTGGCGGGCGATGCCTCTAAAGACATGCACTTTGTAGTGGTAGCTGCCGCAGAGGGTGCCAAGGCAGGGGTACTTATTAATAAGGAACTGCAAAAAGAGTTGACCATTCAACCTTCTTCAGAAGCAATACCTTTATAAAAAGGATTTACATTTAACTTTTAACTTTTAAAGCCTGTTAATGTTGGCCACTGGTGTTTTAACCGGTATTGCATTTAAATACATTTGCAGAGCAGTAAAAGAAAGGTTGAACAATGAGGAACTACGCTTTAAAATCAATATTATATTTCTTACTGGTTGTGTCTGGCTCTTTGCCATCAATTGCACAAGAAAAAAATGAAGCCGCTTTAAAAGGCCTTTTGTCTACTAAAAATTTTGTCTTTAAAGCCCAATCAGCCTGGCCGTTGCAAGGTACCGTGGTGCAATTAAACCCCGGCTTTGACATGAAAGTCCTGAGTGATTCTATAAATACGTATCTGCCTTATTTTGGTCGTGCCTACTCTGCTGGATACAATACAGGCAGTGGCATCAATTTCACCTCTACAAAGTTTGATTATAAACTTAAGGATAAATCTAAGGGCGGGTGGGAGATAGTAATTAAGCCGATCGACACCAAAGAAATAAACGAGCTGATTTACTCTGTGTCCACAAATGGGTTTGCCACTTTACAAGTAACAAGCACAAATCGCCAGGCTATTTCATTCTACGGCATAATTGAAAAGAAGTGATAGCGTCTTAGGCTTGTTCACTACTAAAAAGAATTACACACTATCTAAGGTAATTGCAGCCCATACCAGTCGGTAGGCCCAATGCTTGGGACCTAGGCTTCTGTGATATATTTTTGATTTATCTATAAACACCGAATGACCGTACGTTAAATACAGTCATTCGCCGTTGACTAATTTGGGTAGCAATTAGTCGTGCCCTTCCAGTTTCACCAACTTATTGTATAATCCCAAAAGCAGGAATGGCGCTGGCCATTGGCCTACAAAAAGTGCATCTTTTTTTCTGCCTGCTATTTGAAAACCCAGTGAAATAACAATAGATCCAACTGCTGCCCATAAAAACAAATCAGAAGGCAATTTTGCTGTTTGCTCTTCAATTGCTGTTGCTACAGGTCCTTCCGTGTGTTCAGGGTTTTTGCGCCCGGTTCTAACCGTTTTTACTGATTCCTCATTTGTTGCCATAATTTCCTCCGTTTATTTTATAGATGAAAAATTTTAATTTCAACTTTCTTGCCAAACCATTATTCTTTGTCAATTCGCCTTCGTGACAGTTATGATCAGCTATGCTGCGCATTTTATTGCCCATACCTTCACTTCTAATCCAATGTAATTTCTATGCCCGACTCTTCCGCCTTGTTTATGTATACTCATCTGTTTGGCACATCATTCGTAATGTTATAAAAAACGTCAACATGGACAATGAACTGAAAAAATCCGGCGAGGCTTCGCCTCCTGAAGGGTTTAAAACGGATTCCCAAAAAATAGTGCAGCGCCATTTAAAGGATGAAAATGATATAATTACTGAACAAGACATCCGCAGCGTTCGTATAGGAGTCACCCCACCGTCCGAAGCAAATCCCAAGCAAAAAATGGAGCAGTTAATTGATGAAGTAGAAAACGAAAGTAAGAGCAAGAAGGATAGCGATGTTGGCACGACCGATGACCCAATTACACCCTGGGATGCAGTACAACGTTAGACTTTCGGGCGAACAGGTTTGACTTCCGTCGGCGTAATTGTTGAAACCTCTAACGGCCTCACCACATATCTCTTTATCAAAAAATAAACAATGAAACAACTACTACATGTATCTATCTCCAGGATTTTTTTAATTTTTGTTCTTAGTCTTTTTACAATAGCCGTGTGGGCGCAGGAGACTAATGATGCCGGCGAAACAAAATCTTCAACGACTACT
>DASQMG010000112.1:0-6737 GCA_035645595.1 Flavisolibacter sp.
TTTTTAAAAGCGTCTAAAATCTTTCCCTCCAAAATCATTTGATTTAACTGATCTACGTTTGTTCTTAAGTCGTGTGACATGGTAAAATTGTTTAGAACACAAACTTAATGTTTAAACATTGATTTCAGAAATTTCTTTTCCTGAAATGAGTAAACGTGAAATTAAGACGACAATCGTGGAGCAATGGAGAACTATAAAAGCAGGAAATCTATTATCCCGCGTGGGCCGCCCGAGGTCTTATAAACCTCATCCCCAAACCTTTACTCCCTCCGAACAATTGGCGCAGATGTCGATGTTTTTGCGGCTTTGCAATACCTGGCCCCGGAAAGATTTATACTCTTTGTTGTGCCATAACTCCTTAAAAGGCTGTTGTTGTAGAGAGCCTAACTTATGCTGCGCATCTTTATCAAAACAGCAGGGCACAACCGTGCCGTCCCATGTAATTACCGGGTCGTTCCAAAGGCGCCAGCAGTGGTTGGCATTATTGCCGTTGAAAGCCATTTTGCCTTCCTTATTCTTTTTATAACGGCTATATTTTTTATTAACGGGTATTAAATTGTTAGGATCTGCCTCATAATCGTAAACCTGTGCTGTTTTAAGGCGCACCTGGTCAACACCTATTTCCCTTGCCAGGCGCTGCACGTCCTCTATCTGGTGCTCGTTATGGCGAACAACAAGGAATTGGAAAATGATGAAGGGTGTTGTGCTCTTTAGTTCTTTTTTCCATTTTACAATGTTAGCGGCACCGGCTAGAACTTTGTCCAGACTGCCGCCTACCCGGTATTGCTTATACGTTTCCTGCGTGGTGCCGTCGATGGAAATAATGAGGCGATCCAGCCCGCTTTCCACCGTTTTTTTTGCAGCTACGTCAGTCAGGTAATGTGCATTGGTAGAGGTGGCCGTGTATATTCTTTTTGACGATGCATACTTCACCATATCTAAAAACTCCGGGTTTAGATAGGGTTCGCCCTGGAAATAAAACACCAGGTACATTAGTTCTTTGTGAAGCTGGTCAATGGTTTCTTTAAAAAAGTTTTTTTGCAACATACCGGTAGGCCGGGTAAAAGCCCTTAAACCACTAGGACATTCGGGGCAGCGCAAATTGCAGGAAGTGGTAGGTTCAAAAGAAATAGAAACCGGGTAACCCCACTGCACAGGCTTTTTAGTGTATTTGCTAACGAGGTACGAAGCATACACTTTAAAAGCATTGGTGCCTCTTTTCAACGTCAACTTGCTCAAAAAATTCAGGCTATCACGGGAGTTCCACTGCATAGAACAAATATAACACCTCACCCCCAGCCCCTCTACAACAAAGTTGGAGAGGGGCTGGGGGGTGTAGGGATACTCCAATGGCGCATCGTAATAATGGCAACAGAATACCAAGTGATTGCTGAAAAAAGTGATGCGGCCTACAGGCTGCGGGATAGAAGCGGCTATCCTTTTTTGTATCCGCCCCGGTACAAAAAGATAGTAGCGGATAGCCTGAACCGAAGATCAGCAGGGATCTGCTGCTGAAAACCCGCATTATTTTCTCTGAGCAAGCTGCAATTCATGATTGTATTCATCGTTATTTGCATATCGTGGCAAAAAGGAAATCAACTGAAACCCTGCGGATTTTTTTGTGGATAACGGCAATTGCGGCCGCTTTGTTTTTAGGCTATCTCTTCCTTTTATGGAGCCGCGTTAAAGAGCCAACCTTTATCCGTTACAAGGAGTTTGGCATATCTATTCCTACACAATACGAAATACATGGCATAGACGTAAGCCGCTACCAGAGTACCATTGCATGGGAAGCCGTGAAGGAGATGAGAGTGAAAAATATTCAATTAGGCTTTGCTTTTATGAAGGCAACGGAAGGCAATGATTTGGTTGATCCGTTTTTTAAGCGTAATTGGAAAAAAGCCAAAAGCGCAGGTTTGGTGCGGGGAGCATATCATTTTTTTAATCCTAAAAAAGATGGCAAGGTACAGGCGCAGAATTTTTTTGAACATGTAAAGCTCGAAAGCGGTGACCTGCCACCGGTGCTGGATATTGAAAAGGCCTTTGGAATGAGTGGTGCAAAGCTGCAACAGGAAATCAGAAAATGGCTGGATGCCATGGAAGCGGCTTATGGAGTAAAGCCCATTATTTATACCTATGTTACCTTTTATGAAAGATATCTTAAAGGTAGTTTTGATGATTATCCTTTATGGATTGCGCATTACTACCAGGCCGATAACCCACGCATAAGCCGCCGGTGGCATTTTTGGCAACACAGTGAAGAAGGCCGGGTAAATGGTATTATTGCCAAAGTGGATTTTAATGTTTTTAATGGTGACTCTGCGGCGTTTAAAGCGCTGCTGCTGCCGTAGAGAAAGAAGTTGATGGTTATAAGTTGGCAGCAAAACCAAACAGTATTCAAATAAAAGAAAGCGTACACTATCGCCAAACGTAAAGTATCAGAATGCAAACTGCCCATTGTTTACTTTTGCTGTTCAGCGCTTAACTTGTGAAGTAAATCACAATCACTCACCGCATGGACGAATATGATGAATCAGGTATGGGGCCTGAAGTGACACGGTACTTCAAAAAAATAATGAACTCTTTTGGAGCCGGGCTACTGTGGTTAATGGTTATGGGTACAGCAGGCTTCTTTTTTAAACTTGCCATCATACGCGACGGAATACGGTGGTACAATCTTGTCTTTTATGGGTTCTTTTTATTGACGCTTACCGCAGTTATTTTATTTTTTTATAGGGTCTGGCGAAAAACCGGGTAGTGGCAATGAAACTCTATTATTTACATTTGGTTCATGCCCTGGAACCCTTCTTCTTTTAAGGCTTACTTGAAGCGTATTTATTTGAGCATTGGGCAGCCTAACCGCCTGATCGCTCTAGATTACCCGGCAGTGCCGAAGCCTTCGTATACCCTACAAAATCCACATCGAAAATTATTAGACATTATATCGGGCAACCAGGAACAGTATGCTGAACTACTGCATGCTTCAAAGGAATATTTTCCCGCTTTACAAGCAATCAGGCATAGTAAAAAAGAAACCGATATACAGGTACCAACATGGAATAGCGGTTATATGCCCGGGTTAGACATGATGATGCTCTACACCCTTCTCAATCACTTTAAGCCAAAAAAATATATTGAGATAGGAAGCGGAACCTCTACCAAAATCGCTGGCAAGGCACGAAAAGAAGCGGGTTTGAATTATACTATTACCTGTATAGATCCATTGCCCCGCCAGGAGATTAACGCTATTGCGGATGAGTGGCACCAAAAGCGGGTGCAAGAGGTTTCGGTAGATTTGTTTAGCGGTTTATCAGCAAACGATTTTGTATTTTTTGACGGTACGCATATGGTGCTGCCCAGTTCAGATGTTAGTCATTTCTTTTTAGAACTACTTCCCTGTTTACCAAAAGGCGTACTTGTACAAGTACACGACATTTATTTACCGTACGATTATCCCCAGGCCATGTGCAATCGCTATTATTCGGAGAACTATATTTTAGGTGCTGTGTTGCTGGCCCATCCGGAAAAATATAAAATCATTTGCCCCAATTTTTATATAAGTAGAGAACCTCAACTGGCGGAAATCATTGAATCTTTTTGGCGCCATCCCAACTTACAAAGCGTAGAAAAGCATGGCGGTTCTTTTTGGTTCCAGGTTCAATAAATCAGGAACTGTGGTCGGCAATAATTACCCACTTTCCTGTTATCTTTCGCAATAGTAAATTATAGTGGCCGCTCAGGTCGCCAATGCTTCGCTTTAGCATCCATTTGCCTACTACAAAGAAATAGTTGGGAGATAAGCTTTTCATCGTAATAAGATCAAAAGAAAGCTTACCCATAGCGGCGGTATCAGGATAGCCCTTTTTATAATTTTCTAATGTTGCCTGCCATCCCCTTGTAACGCCGTTTTTGCCAATAAACATCAGGGAGTCGCTTTTCCAATAGCCTTGCATAAAGCTCTCTATATCTCCCCGGTTCCAGGCTTCGGTTTGCGCTGCAAGCAATCGGCTGATCTTTACCTCATCATTCTTTTGTGCAAACGCTGTTATAGTAACAAACAGCACCAAACAAATAAGGGCTTTTTTCATATCCATAGTTTGCAGCAATATAAATCTAAACCCAGAGACCGCCGTCCACTAAAAGCGGTTTGCTTTACTTAGTGGTTGAATAACCCTGGTTGAACCTTTGTGTTAATCCTTACAAATCCCGCAAATCCGCGGCTAACTTTGTCGGCACAAGCCTCGCACCATGTCAAAGAAATATATCTTCTATGCCTTGTTTTTTACCGTGCTGACCCTGGGCTTTTATTTTGCCCTTTCATCAGCCATCCCGGACTTTACTAAAAAGAAATTTCCGCCTATTGGTAGAGTGCAGTCCTTTTCTTTCACTAACCAGGATGGGGAGCCGGTAACACAAGAACTTATTAAAGGCAAGGTGGCCGTTGTAAACTTTTTCTTTACTACCTGCACTTCCGTTTGTCCGCGAATGAATAATAACCTGAAGCCGACATATGAAGCCTTCAAAAACAACCCTGATGTGCTGCTACTTTCTTTTACATCCGACCCCAAAAGAGATTCGGCGGCACGCTTAAAGTGGTATGCCGATTCCATGCAGGTAAATACTGCTAAATGGATATTTATGACAGGTCGCAAAGACAGTTTGTACCAGGCCGCCCGCCATAGTTTCAAGCTCGACGATCCTGGTAATTTTGTCACTGGCGATGAAACTGATTTTTTGCATACCCAATTTGTAGCCCTGGTAAATAAGAAAGGCGAAGTGATTAAAATTTATGACGGCATAAAGCCATCGGAAATAAAAACAATGGAAGGGGATATAAAAAACCTTTTAAAAGAGTAATGGAAACGAAAAGCAATCCGGCACGGTTAAATGAGATTCTTCATCGCAAAGAACTAAGCTCTACGGAGAGCCGTCGAAAAATTCTGACCCTGTTTTTTAACAGCAACGATGCATTAACGCATGGCGATATAGAAAAAGAAGTAGGGCATAAGTACGATAGAGTTACAATTTATAGAACCCTACAAACCTTTGAAGAAAAGGGGATCATTCATACCATCCCCACCGCTGATAATGCCATCTTATATGCCTTATGTAAAGATTGTACCGAAGGCCACCATCACGATGACCATGTGCATTTTATTTGCAGTAATTGTGAAAGAACGATTTGTTTGGATGATATAGTATCACCTAAAATAGATTTGCCAACCGGGTATTTAGCAGCTACTATTCAGGTAGTGATAAATGGTGTTTGTAAGGAATGTCAAAATGGGGAGGTCTAATTCTGTGCCTGCACAATTTCAGTAATAAGATTTGATGTGATATTACAAAGAAAGAGTCGTTCATTACTGAACGACTCTTTCTTTGTAATAAGGCTACGGAATATTTACTCATAATCCTTTCAAAGCAGGTTCTGCTTTCTTCACATACTTTTCCAGCCACTGGCTTTGCTCTGCCAGCATGTGCAATAAATTCTCTTTGCCCGTATAACCGTGCGATTCATAAGGCAGCATCACCAGACGCACATTACCGCCATTACCTTTTATAGCATTAAATAAACGTTCGCTGTTAATAGGGAAAGTGCCGGGGTTATTATCCGCTTCGCCATGAATTAATAATAAGGGGGTTTTAATCTTATCGGCATAACTAAATGGACTCATATCATGGTATAAGCCCGGTGCCTGCCAGTATGTTCTTTCTTCGTTTTGAAAACCAAAGGGCGTCAAGGTTCTGTTATAGGCACCGCTCCTGGCAATACCAGCTTTAAACAGGTTGGTATGTGCTAATAAATTCGCTGTCATAAAAGCGCCGTAGCTATGGCCGCCAACAGCTACCCGGTTTTTATCCCCCACACCCATTTCGCTTAGTTTAGCAATAGCGGCTTCCGCATTCATTTGTAACTGCTCTACAAAATTGTCGTTTGGTTTACCACTGCCTTTAGCCACAATCGGCATCTCTGCATTATCCAATACCGCAAACCCCTGTGTTACATAAAACACTGGTGAACCCCAACTAATAGTAGTAAAGCGGTGCTGCGATCCCCTTACTTGTGCTGCGTCATCGGCTGAATTAAATTCCCTTGGATACGCCCAGATAAATGCAGGCAGTGGGCCATCTTTTTCTTTATTATACCCTTTTGGTAAATAAAGGTCGCCGGTAAGGTCAACACCATCGGCACGCTTGTAAAACACTTTTTGCTTGGTTACACCTTCTAATTGCGGGTAAGGGTTGGTAAAGGCAGTAATGGGCCGGTCGGCAATTTTTCGCACCAAATCTTTGATGTAGAAATTAGGAACCGCCGTTTGAGATTCCCGTCGTGTAAGCACTACTAATTTTTGAGCATCCAGAACATCCGCTACAAATTCATAACTGCCTTCGGGACACCGCCAGAGAATCTCATTTTTCTTTTCCTTTAAATCGTATTTAGCCAGATAAGGCAGGTCGCCTTTGGCAGAAGACCCCACAGGGTTGTTCATTAAGATTTTTGAACCGTTATCAACCGTAACAATTACCTCTCTTCCCCAGGCATTCTTCTTCATTACCGGGCTGCCCGGGTTATTGTAAGCATCCGTTTGATTTAAATCGTACAATTTTTCCAAACTGCCTGTTGTTGTGTTATAGCGGTTAACCCTGCTTGTTTGTTTTGACCGCAGTCCTTCACTCACCAGGGCCAGCGAAGCATCACCCCAGGTGGTGCCGCGATAGCGCATGGTGGTTTTAAA
>DASQMG010000113.1:0-3236 GCA_035645595.1 Flavisolibacter sp.
GTACCTATATCTATGATTTCCACCCCGGCCGGGAAATCAAAAGCGGCGGCAATGCTTAACGAGTGCAGCACATGCCTTTCATATAAGCTGTCAATGTCTTTGCGGGAGATGATATTTATCTTTTCATTCCAATCCTTATATAAGCCGTCCAAAGCTTTGAATTGGTCTAATTGTTTGTTGGTAAAATCAGAGAAGTATTTTAGCAAAATGTCCATGCAGCAAAAATAAGTACCTCACCCCTAACCCCTCTCCGGCAAAACTGGCAGAGGGGAACTGGTCGTTTAGGGCTCAAACTTTTTTATTATAGCTTGCTTTCATTCCATCATTTGTAGGAATATTTACTGATGAAAAATTTTATGGTACATCATGCCCGCGGCAGCACTCCCCTTTGCCAGTTTTGCTCGAGAGGGGACGGAGGGGAGGTATCAATTCCAGGTCTTGCGTGGCTTTTTCCACAAGGAAGGTGCAAAAATGAGGTAGTAAAAAAACTGCCATACATCCCAAAACAGGAATAAAGAAAACAGGTCTTCTTCGCCTAATTTTTTCATGGCTTTGTTCCATATAAAACCTTGAACTATCAGCCTTAGTATGAAGGGCAGCAAAGCAAAGCGCCAGTCGAACAGCAGAAGGGAAGCAATCAATAAGGGATAAAAAAAGAAAAAACTGGCTGTGTATAATCCAAGCAGGGCCTGATGTGAAGCTTTATAAAATTTGCCTGTGGAATAGTGCCTGCTTTTTTGCCGCCGCCATTCTCTCCATGTAGTTTTTGGTGCCGACAAGGTAAATGCATCCGGGTCTAAAACTACAGTTGTATTGTGCTTTGTTGCCACCTGGTTTATAAACAAATCATCGTCGCCACTAGGTATATGATTGATGGATGAAAACCCTTTATTACGAAAAAATAATCCTTTACGATAAGCCAGGTTCCTGCCCACACCCATGTAAGGTTTACCAGCTAAAGCATAACTAAAATATTGTAAAGCGGTATGAAATGTTTCGAATCGGATAGCCTTGTTCAAAAAGCCGGGTGCCTTTTTATAAGCGCCATAACCCAGTGCTACCTCTACCCCATTTGAAAATGCATCCTGCATTTTGAACAACCACTGTTCTGTGGCCGGAGCACAATCTGCATCGGTAAGCAACATTACCTCGTGCTTTGCTTCTTTAATGCCGATTGATAAAGGGTACTTTTTACCGGCAATTAATTTCGCCTCCTGCTTTAAATGAATTACTTGTAATTTTTTAAATGTTTTTTGCAACTCTTCCAGTATATCCTTCGTGTCGTCAAACGAGTTGTCGTTCACTACAATCACTTCATGGGTAGAAGGGTATTCCTGTGCCAATACATCAGGAAGATTAAGGGAAATTGCCTCGTCTTCGTCCCTTGCACAAATGATAACGGATACGGGGTGTTGTTGGGAATTTTCTTTTGCAGGCAGCTTATAAAAAGCTACCCGTCTAAAAAAATAGAGATAGTAAAACAGCTGAATGAAGGTGACAGCTGTAAAGGCAGTAAACACAAGGACTCCTAAACTCATAAGCATGGGCAAATATAAGTACCTCACCCTAACCCTTCCCCAGCAAGCTGGCAGGGGGGAAATCAATCCTTTACAGTTTAAGCTGCCTTATGGTAGCGGTCTTCTCTCTTTTTTATCAACAATAGTTAATGGATGAAAGCTGGCACCGGCAACAGCGCTTCCCTTTGCCAGCTTTGCTTTAGAGCGGCGGGGTGAGGTTTACTTCGGCGCTCTGCGATAGAGGTAAAAACCAATGAACGTAAAAATAATATTAGGCACCCATGCTGCCAGTACTGGCGAGAAATTGCTTTTTATTGCAAATACGGTAGAGAAGCGATCCGACAAAATAAAAACAGCAGCTATACCAATACCGATAGCCAGGTGCAGACCACTCCCCCCGCGGCTTCTACGGCCGGCAAGGATGGCGCCTATCATGGTAAGCAACAAAACCGTAAATGGCGATGAGCTGCGCCGTGCCAGTTCTACTTTCATTGGTGCCAGGCCCTCCGTCGCCCGCTGTTCTTCTGCCCTGATAAAACGTTGCAACTCGGGTGAGGTGAGCTTGTCTTTTAAATAATCATCTTTAAGCAATTCCGAAGGTTTCAAATTCAGCGTTATGTTTTTCACGGGTGTTTGCACTATCGTTTCTTTCATACTGTCAATAGTACGTTCTACCACATCTTGTAACTTCCAGTTCTTTTTAGTAGAATCCCATTCAATGCGGCCCGCCCGAAGATTATAAAATACTTTGTTGCCGCGAATCTTCTCTAAAAAAAAGCTGCTGGCCGAATTGGTCGAACCATCGAAATATTTAATACCTGCATAGGTAATTGAATCAATACGCTTGTAAAAACAATTCCAGCAACCGGTTTGCTGGTTATTTTGCGGGCCGTTATTGTCTATATATTTTATTTGGAAATCGCTGCGCAGTTCGTTAGCCCGGGGAATGGTAAAGCTATTGGCAGCCCAAAGGCCAAGACCAAACACCGCGCCACCAATAAAGTAGGGACGCAGCCACCGGTTATAGGAAGTGCCACTTGCCAAAATCGAAATCACCTCGGACCGCAACGCCATTTTAGAAGTAAAGTAAATAACAGCTATAAAAACAAAAAGCGGGTACAATAGCCCCCAGATGTAGGGAATGAACCCTATATAATATTGCTTCCAGATTTGTGCAGTGGACAAGCCGGTCTTTACAAAGTCATCCGCTTTCTCGCTGCTGTCCACAGCCACAGCCAATACGGTAAAAGCTAACATGCAAAAAATAAACGTGGTAAAAAATTTACGGAGTATGTACCAGTCCAGCTTTTTGATCATCGGGAGCGAAGTAAGTGTTTAATTTGAAAATCCTTACGTAAAAGAATGATAAGATTTCCGCGTCTCCCAGTGAAAATATTAATGATAAAATAATTCTATTTATACATTTACAAAGTTCTGTTGGTGTTGACTATGAACTGTGGTTTGCCTTTTTTTATAAAACCGGGTGTTATGAAACAAAAGATACTAAGTGCTCTGCTCTTTCTCCTTTCTTTAACAACTAACCTTAACGCGCAAACCATCTGGAATGGCCCCTTAATGACTTTTACAAAGGCGGCCTTTGCCAATCACACGTTAGCAGCTAACCAGGATCGGATAACAGCGTCTACCTGGATCACGAGGGCAGGCATAAGAGGCATCTTTAATATTTTTTCCGAGACTTCTTACATCGATGATATAAGC
>DASQMG010000114.1:0-13285 GCA_035645595.1 Flavisolibacter sp.
GTCCGCAAGCCGGGCCGTGGCTCTGGGGTAGCAAACAACCCGCTTATAATCTGCAGTATACAAAGGACACCACAGGTAGCCGGCAATAGTCAGGGCAGCTGAAACCTGAGGCGTCTTAATGCTCCATTTGTTCCTCGGGCACTTCCATTACTTTATAATGCGTTGCATACGGCATTGGCCTGATATGTTCTCCCCTGTACTCTGCCCAAACTCTTGTAAAGGCCGCTCCAAAATACATAATGAGCGAAGTGTAAAAAACAAACAGCAGCACTAACACAACGGAAGCCGACGTGCCGTATAAAGAATTAAGACTGCTGTAATTCAACAGCAAACGCAAAATGTGCTTTCCTAAGTTGAACAATATAGCAGTAACCAATGCACCGGTAAAAGCCACTTTCCACGGCGCCCGTGCATCAGGCAACACCCGAAAGATAATACCGAACCAAAGAGTAACAAAAAGCAGGGAAAGCAGGTAGGTAAGCACACCCATAAAGTAAAACGCCAGAGTAGGATCTGCCTCGTAAACTTTAGCACCCACCTGGGCTTTCGCAGCGTCGGCTACAATGCTCAGCAGAAATAAAATTCCTGTGGCCGCAATAATAAGTATCGATTGCAGGCGGGTGCCCAGCAGCCTGAAAAAGCTTCTGTCGCCCTCTGCCCTGATTCGCCATAGCTGATTAATGGAACCTTTAATAACCATAAGGAGTGTTGTAGACACCAGCAACAAAAAAATAACACCGGCCATTGTAATGAAAAGATTATCGGCTAGGTGCCGGAAGGCAATTAAAGTATCTACAACCTGCTGCACGCTCTGGGGACCAAAAATGCCGGAAAGGTCTTCAAAAAGCTCTTTTCTTAACTGGCGGGGGTTAATAACCAGGCCCAGCACCTGCAATAGAATAATCAGGATAAAAGGAAGGGCGAAAGAAGTAAAAAACGCGGTAGCCCCGGCCATGCGCAGGGGATCGTTATGCACAAGATTAACAAAGGCATTTTTAAATAACCGGGGTAGTTGCCTTACCGAAAAAGGAGTGTTGGCAGTCGAGGCTTGGTGCATCATAAGTATATTTTAAATTCCTGCCACCACCCGGTTTATAATAACCGGCAGATGGCAATACCAGACAGGGATCTCTTGAAAAGGTATGCCTTTTGTTTACAACGATGTATGGTTGAAAACGATAAAGAGATTTGTTCCTTATGTAACCGTGAGTTAGTGCAACCCTATAACCGCCATCATTTATTGCCGTTAAGCAAAGGTGGCAAAGGCACACCAACTATCTTACTTCATAAAATTTGCCATAATAAAATTCACGCCGTGTTTACAGAAATGGAATTGAAGCGCAACTACAACACAATAGAAAAAATAAAAGAAAACGAAGAAATAGCAGGGTTTATTAAATGGGTAGCGAAAAAAGAGCCGCAGTTCTATGATAGTTCGGTACGAAAAAAACGATGATCACTGATAGGCTGCCGCCCGCATCTCATCTATTTTTCTTTTATCTTTTCTTTTTACAATGGCCATCCATTCCTTTACCTTTTGAGCGGCTTTGGAAGAAGGATACGCTTCCAGCAAATAAGTATAAGCTTCTTTAAATTCCGGTGTTAGTATTATGTAATTATAGTCGATTGAAGGAGTGTTATCAGAACCAAGCAGAAGAGCATTGGTGTAGAACCTGTTTTTTAAAGCAATATCCTCAGAAAAAGGGCGAGGCAATTTTTCACTGATTAATTTTTCGCTGCTAAGGAGCCGGCTTATCAAATCTTTCATGTCTATTGCAAGCCCTGCATCTAAAAGCGCCGGTGCCCTTTTTTCCTCTCCCAGTAGCATAAGATAGGCGTCAACCGCTGCAGAGGTTTTTGGTTGAACAATTGCATTCACCCAATCATAATCCAAAACAACCAGTACGCCGCCTTCGCCATCGCCCTGTAAGTTCAAATGATGGGAGGCCAGGTACTGCTGGTACCGTTTTTCTTTTTCAGAGAGCGGTTCACCACCGCCGTAGGCAAGATTAAAATAGTTGGCCGTGTCCTTATATAATTTGGCATCTACGGTATCAACAATACGTCGCATATACTGGAGCAGGATCACGGCAGCGCTATCCGCTAACGTGCTGTCGGCGGGAACCAGATCTTCAAAATACATTGCCGATTTTTCAATGCCTGTGGGTGCAAAGCTATTTAACCGTACCAGCGAATCGGAAAATTGTTCCAGCGAGGCTGTTGGCTGTAGCAGGACGTTATTATTCCCGTTCCTGGTATCGGGAGTGGAGTTGCAGGCGCTTAATAAAACCAGGATGGAAAAAGCACAAATGAGTTTTTGCATAAGAATGCATTTATGTGCTGCAAAATAATGGCAAATGCATTGGCATAATTATTTGGCCTGAATAACTATAAACTTTCTTCTATGGATAATACGCACAAACCGGCATCAACTGAAACAGGAAAGAAAGAACCACAAAATGTTTCAGGGAAAACAGAAGAGCAGGCAAAAGAAAAATCCGAACCGTTACAAAACGATGAAACAGAAAGGGAGGACCAGGAGGAAGGTAATATGAATAATGGTGAATTAGGCGCAAACCTGGGAAATAGGTAAACAGTATTGCGATAAGTGCAAAGGTGAGTTTACTTTTTGGTGACCTTTATTTGCCTCCAGCCTTTTGACCCCAATCACCGCGGCAAACTCTTTGCATCTGTAAACACTAAAAAACATGAATACAAGTAACGAAAAATTCCCACAGCAGGATGCGCCGGAAAAAAACACGGATCGTGCTTTTGTGCAGGTTGGAGCTGACGGACAACCGGTTATGCCTCAGACTGCAAACGATGACAATGTAACTAAAGAAGACACCGTAGTAAAAGAAAATGAGAAACAGTGATTCGGTTATATAAATTCCTAAACCAGCATTTATGAATATCTCAAACGATCCATTAAAGGAAGCAGGCAATCCTGAAAAAGCTTATCATGATGAATTGGCAAATAAAGGCAACTCCTTTACCGACACGCCGTCAGAATCTGATGCACGTGACGCCGCAAAAATAGAAAAAGCCCAAACTGGTCAAAGCCAGAAAATGGATGGCGGTAACCCCGATGAGTTTGACGATGGGGACCTGGCTGAAGAAATCAGGCGGGAAACTTTGGAAAACAAGTAAAGGTGTTTGTATAGATACACCACTGTAATAAATAAAGCCCTGCATTTTTGCAGGGCTTTATTTATGCAACCTGATTTTTCAAAAATCCTTCGATGGCACTGCATGGAACCATAAACGGTTTATCGGTTATGGCTACATGTAAAGTTTGACCGCTGACAGTGTAGTTGCCAATTATTTTATTGCCGAACACCGACACGATAAAATCGCCCCCGCTTTCATTACCATTAAAATCACCTCCCTGCCCTTGCACAGCCTTTTTTGCTTTAGCTAAAACATCTTCCGCATTGCCGGAAAATGGTATGGAAAAATCACATGCCATAGAATAATTTTTTACAAATATGAAGCATTAGCATTTACGGGTCGTAACCCGATGTAAGATTTAATCAGTTTTGTTATTGCATAACATAAAGGCCTGCACTCTCTGCACTAACTAACCCAAGTCGGTACGATGCTGATGCCGCTTTTTTAGGAGAGGAATTTTTTGTTAATACCGCACCAGGTTGAACGTTGCTGAAATAAAGCGTTTCCTTTGCTATTTGCGCCTTGGCCTTATTAAAATAGATAACATCAACAGCAGCTACCCGTATGTTCTTGTCGCCCTTGTTATGTAATTCAATTGATAAGCCAATGCCTTCCTTGTTTTGTATGTAGTGAGAACTAGTTTGTATCAAATCCGTAACAGGAATATCTTCTGCCGCTTTTTTATTTGCCACAGCCTCGGCAGGCAGGTCAACAGGCAAAATCTTGGGCGCATCCTCTATAGGTAAAGGAGGCAAGTTATCAACCGATGGAACAGTAATCCTATTTGTAGAAATGACTCTCGGCCGTTCTTGTTTTAGGATTGGTTGTATAACCTCTTCCCGGGTTTCCACCTCTTTACTACTATCTGTATCAGCAGTGTTCTTGCTTATGACAGGGGCCAGTTCTTTTGAAGCTGACACTAACGCCGGGGCAGGTCTTTGTTGTTGAGGTTTCCATTGCAGTAAAAAAAAGGTGGCGGCGGTTATTACAGTAAAAAGGAGGGTAAAAAGCAGTGGTTTGCTCATTGTTAAACGCCTTCGCTCCCTTTTTTGCTCCTGGATCCAGCCGGCATATTCTTCTTTTATATCGTTAAGCGAACGGGCATGGCTCACTTCTTTTTCTTTTGAAAAGCTTACTGCTTTTTGGCGAACTGCTTCTGCCTTTTCTTCAAATGAAGGCGCCGGATCTTTCGGTTGTTTCTTAATAGCTGTAGGCAGACTAACAAATATTTTTTTTGCCCTTTGCCTTTCACCTTCCAACGGCATAGTATCACTTTGTTTCTGCGTGTTGTTTGCAGCTGATTCTGAAGAGGCAGGGTTAATAATCACAGCTTCCTTCAGTTCTTCAAGTTCAAATGGGTAGCGCCAGCCCGCGCTTTTACCTTCTACCCACACAAGGTCATTAGGTGTTAGGGAAAGTTGAAGCAGATCGGTTACTGTGTAGGGACCGGTTTCTTTATTGTTGCGTAGCAGAAGGTAGCATTTGTTCATGGCTGGTTATATAGAAACAGAAAGCCATAATCTGTGCCCCAAATAGTGAAGAAACCGCAAAAGCCATTGAAACAAACCGCCAATGCTGTGAACGTTTTGATAAACCCTAAAAAATAAGATCTAAGCTGCGTCTTCGTGTGCGCATACATGAATCAATCTTATAATGCTGCCTAACCCTTTAGGCAAGGTCAGGCTTACAATTTCGTTTTCGCTTCTGCCTTGATTGTTATGCTCTCCGCGCTTTTCACAAGTTTACCACCTGCGGTTCTGTTTCTTTCGGTCTTTGAAAAAGATAGTAATTGGCTAAGAATAAAACCCCAATTGAAAAGGGTATCAGTGCCAGGTGTTTACCGGTAAAGCTTCGCCAAACAAGCATGGTGTCAAAATGAAAAAACTCACTTATCATCCAAAAGGAGTTGGCAGAAATCCACGAAGTGATAGCAAGGTTGTGCGCCAGTTCAGATTTTACGCCCCTGGTTCTCCAGGCTATTATAATAGAGATAACGAGGGTAGGGATAATCATAGCAATGCCAAGGGGCTGCCACATCATGCACCAGGCAATGTCTTTCCAAAGCCAGAAGATAATGTGCATATTTTCCATTTTACGGTAGCGGGCGGGAATAACATACTGAGCCTGGTTAATTGTATCCATCAAAAATTTTTAAAAGAACTAAATGTAATTGTAAAATCTTTATTTAGAAAGAATGCGGGAAAAACGATGTACGTCGGCTTCCGGCGAAACAGGAAAATTATACACAATGTTTTGCGCCAACTGGTTTGCAAAAAAAGGCGCCAGCGATGTGCCTTTGGTACCCATACCATTTAAAATGCCGATAGCCGGGTATCGTGGATGAAAGCCAAGAAAAGGCCGGCGCTCCAGCGTAGCCGGGCGAATGGCCGCCTTGTGGCCAAGCACTTTATATGGAACCTTCAGCCAGTGAGACAATAGTTGTGTAGCCTGTTGGTAAAATTTTTCGGAGGGCCTTTCATCTTCAAACTCCCATTGGTAATTAGAGCCTAGCCAAAATGTATTTTCAGCTGGTAGCGGTGCCAGCACCAATCCCTTTTTAAAAATATGGCTGGTGGGTAAATCTTTGCATTCTATAATCAGGGCTTCGCCTTTGTTGGGCGAAAAGGGCAGAAGCGAAAACCACCGGTTTTGTGTGGATGCAACGCCATCGCAAAAGATAATTTTTTGCGCGGTGATGTTTTGGTAAGAGATCGTATCGGGTTCCACTTTTAATTCTTCAGGAAAAAATTTTTCTTCTTTCAGTGCGCCTTTCTCCAGTATTTTTTTTCGCCATAACGCCAAAAGGGTTTGCACGTTCACTATGTAAGCCGGACGTACTTCGCCACAGCCGAAGTCATAATTGAAGTAAGGGTTAAAGCTGTTTTGATCTGGATAAGTATGGAGATAAGTATCGTTCTCTGTGATGCGCTCAACAAAGGCATTGCGCATTTGTGCGGAGGGAAAAAAGTCAATAACGCTTTTTTGAAAAATAAGCGGCGTCTCCAAAAACCCGCCCAGTTCTTTGTAAGCAATCTTTGCATAATCCACCAGTTCTTCAATCATCCATGTAGTAACGTAGCGGCGGCCGGTTACCGGGTTAATAATGCCCGCAGCAATTTTCGATGACGTGTTTTCTGCGCCGTCATCAATCACCATAAAAGTTTTACCTTCTTTATATAACGCCCATGAAAGAAAGGTGCCGCAGAGGCCCTGACCAACAATAAGTACATCTACTTTCATACTGCTAAGTTAGTTTTAGCAGGCCCGAAATTGATGCGGGAAATTGGTAGCAAAAAACTAATTTGCTGTTCTATTCTATTGCTATGACTAAGTATGCCATTATAGTTGCGGGAGGCTCAGGTAATCGTATGGGAAGCGCAGTCCCAAAGCAGTTTTTACTCCTGCATCACAAGCCTGTTTTGTACTACACTATCAAAACTTTTCTGGAGGCTTATGACGACATGAACCTTGTGCTTGTACTGCCCGAGGAATATGCAGACCTGGGCCGGGAGATTATTGACGCCTACTTCGACTATAACCGGATTCAAATTACATCGGGTGGCGAAACCCGGTTTCATTCGGTACAAAATGGTTTGCGGCTTGTTCATGGCGATGCCATCATTTTTGTGCATGATGCTGTGCGCTGTTTGGTAAGTACTGGTTTAATTCAACGTTGCTACCAGCACGCATTGCAAATGGGGAGCGCCGTGCCGGTAACGATGGCAAAAGATAGCGTGCGGTTACTTAACGAAGAATTGAACGATAACGAAGTTATAGACCGGAATAAGATTGTATTGGTGCAAACACCACAAACTTTCCATAGCCGCATATTACAGCCAGCGTTTGAAATTGATTTTAAGGAACGTTTTACCGACGAAGCAACCGTTGTGGAAGCATACGGCCTAAAAATATCACTGATAGAAGGAGAAGAGAACAATATAAAAATTACAAGGCCTATCGACCTTTTAATAGCAGAAAAATTACTGGAGGCAAGTGTTAAGGAAGGCATAAGTGGCTGAGCGTGATAGATAATATAGTTTGTACCCTGCGGAGGAATATCCATTTAGCTTTTGTTGCGTCGCACATTTCAGGGTTTTTGCTGCTATTAAGCAAAACTCAAATCCTCTTATCCTTCTCAGCACACGGAAGGTGGCCACCGAATAATTTATAATTATGCATCCGCATATCATTCCAATTCTAATCCATTATTCAGCGTTTTACAATCCCCCTTCTATCATTTAATTTAACTGTCGTCATTGCCTGGATACCTTCCTGTCATCGTGTGGGGCAAGGCATCATGCTATTGTAACAGCGTAAAAGCCACACCCGGTTTTGTTCTGGTTGCCAGCTTTTGTACTGCTATCGGGCAATAGTGGCAGAGTCTGTCCTGAGCAATCTAAGGGCTCCGTTGCCGCTGCGCTACCCCGGAATTGCTATTTAGATTGAGGGCATCTGTTATCCCGGGGTACTGGGATCTTTGAACCACATTATAAACAACCACCGTAAAAAGTAAAACCGATGGCCGGATTCGTCGACCCGCCCTCCAAAGATCCCTCCACAGCCCCAGCTGACGAAGGAAGCATCGGGATGACAACGCAAAGCAGTTAGAATAGCAGGTAAGTTGAATTTCGAGGATTGACTAAACAATGCCGAATAGAATTACAAAGCGTGTAGGAGTGCTACGCAACAGACGATGCTATGAAAACCAAATGTTGGGAACAAAAAATACACGGCTTTATAGCAACACAAACGTTTGGAAACGATTTGTTGATTACAAAGGCAAAAAATTTTTATACATCAATCCCGGACTTTCTTCCACAGCCATTCAGTCACATTCACAGTGCTTTCTAATTTTTCTTCCACATCGTCCGGTAGCTTATGAAAGAAGTTAATGCCGGTAAGGCGCTCAACACTATCTACCGTAACTGCAAAGTTTTGCAGCGTGGCAGCAGATGCTTCGTTAGGCAAAACAAAGCCAATAACTTTTGCCCCTTTTCGATTGTATTGCATCACCACTTTATAGAACAGGCGGGGAACAGAAACTTTGTTTATCCCGATAAAAGGCAGGCCCGCCGTAAGTACCGGCCCGGTAACAATATAAACACTATCGTACGCCTCCGACCAATATCGAAGTAAGTTTTCAAGGCGCCGCCAAACGCCGCGATTGAACGCAGGCAGTTGTGGAGAAATATTGGTAAAGTAAAATGACTCCTGCATGGTGAGTTTACTCCACGCCATATCTTCCGCAGGTGCCATGTGTCCACGGTCAAAACCCTGTCTTTCATAATCCTCATCTGTAGCGGTTGCAAAGTTGGCCAAAGGGTCAGGAGTAAAGCGGTCTGCTCTTACCTGGGTTGCCGTTTGCGTGTGCTGGGCAGTCTGCAGGTAGGCAACCCATTGCGGTTGCTTATGTGGCTGATTGTACGAAAGCGTGTAGGCGCTGTGCCTGATAATATCTGCCGACGGTGTTACCTCCGGCAAACCGATATCGGAAGGGGAAAAAGTCGGCAGGGAAACACGCGCAGTAGTAGTAGATGCTGTAGTAGCCGTAGTCGTATTGGTCCTTTGGGTGTTGCAGGTAAATAATAAAATCAGGAGTAACAAGCCAATTGCAATAAATGCAAGAAGCAGAATAGTGGAAGTACCTGTGGTTGAACGTTGCTGACGCATAAAGAGTAGCTATCTTTTTCTATATAAAGATAAGTTTTACTTCACCCACCTCGCCCACCGGGGTAAACGGTTTAGCGTGATGGCTCCATACCTTTCTTCTGTTGCACCAAAAGAGCTATAAAAAAAAGCAAGGTTACGAATGTCGCTTCCTTCAAAATCCAGCAATAAGTTTTGCCCTGCGTGATCTTTTATAAAAGCGTCAATCAAGGCATGGGATGCGCCAAGCGTCCGGCCGTTGGGATGATTGCCAACCAGGATATAATAAGCTCTGTTGTGCGAAAAAAAGAAAACACAGGAAGATAGCAGCTCACCGGTTTTAGACTGAATTCCGTAGGTTTTGGCAGCTCCTTTTTTCTTTAAAATAGCAAACAGCCTTGCAAAATTGGCGACATCTTTTGTGGCAATTGGTGTTGACTGAAAGCTGGTTAATTCAACTATCGCGTCAATTGCTACGCCGGTTTTAGTACTGCAACCATAGCTTTTACTTTTCCTGATGTTTCGTTTTATGTTTTCGCGGTAAGCTTTGTATACATCGTCGTAAGACGGCTGCAACAATAAGGTAAAATTGCTCCGCTGGTGCAATGGGTAATCCGCCACAGGAAATAAATTCCGGTGATTAAGAGAAAAATCCCAATATTTAAATTTTTGTGGCACCGCTTTTAGAAAATTTCCCAATACTTCCGGTGAAACAGCATTGCCAAATACCCCAAGTTGCGCTGTTAAAAAGGGTTGATATAAATAATGGATGGTCCATTTTTTTCGCCACGGCAAAGGCATCACCACTTCATAATTGTTTAATACCAGGGCGTCCCAGTTATCGGCCATCGCATCCAGATAATAGCTGTATCCATAAATCAAACCATTGGCTGAATTGGTGATGCGGTCGTTCCATAAATCATCCTTGATCTCGTGGCGTTTTAGATACTGTATTTCGATTTCGGAACCCATCAAAACTCCAGTTCGCGGTTAAGCTTTTTGAGCGTTTTTGAATACAGGTTAATATTGAACGAAATCGTTTTTAAAAAGCGGTTTTCAGGTAGGGTTGATTTAAAGTAAGTGCTGTAAACTTTACTATAAAAAAGAGGGATGTAAATATTCACGCTTTCATCAAGCAGCGGAATGTGCAAGCCGGCATCAAATAAAAAACGGTCCGTATCTGCGCCTTTTTCCCAGGCTTCTGCATACGTGCCTATATCTGCAAACACACGAAGAGGAATTTTTATGGGCAACACGGAAAGCGGATTGATCTTTTCGGGGATAGAGGTACCAAAGTTGGCAGCCATCAGCCAATCGTCCGTCTTGCCAATTTTACTGGATAACAAATCGGTCCGTACTTTGAAGCCTCCGTCACGTATCATAATTTGCTGGTTAGGTAAACCTTCAAATTTATTGCGGCCGATAAAGTAGTCGCTATAAGTGTAATCTTCATAACCTTTTGGCCCTGTCATATTTAAATGATAGCGATCGTTAGCAAATTGCTTCGATATTGATTTCCCATTCAGGTACATAAACCTGCCTGCAAAAAGGCGTACTGACAGGCCACCACCTTTGGCATAATTAAAATAGTAGTTGGCTGTTAAAGCGGTTCTTACGAAATCCTGTGCTTGCTCTATTTGAAAGGCGACGTCAAAGGGGTAAAGTGCCCTGAAGTTTTGATAGCCAAACTGCAATTGATTTAAGTAACGGCGGTTTGACGGCGTGGTGTAATTATATTTTATGGTGGTATCAATTGGCGTAAAAATGCTATCGGTTGTTATGCTCAGCGATTGTTCGTTAATTAAATAGGTTTTCCATTGAATGAATTTAGTAACAGTGCTGCGGGGGCCCTTTTCTTTTAAGGTCAAGCGTACGCCGGGTACCAATTTTACAAAACGCATTTGGTGTTTAGCGCCCTCATCATCTTTAAATTCGTCCATGGTGAACGAAGAGGCATTGATAAATAAATCTGTTTTACGAATGGTGCCGTTGCTTCTGATTGCGTAAGCTAGTTTGCCTAAACCGGTAAAACTTTTTGAGCCGGTAGCATATAAGGGAATTGCCAGAAAATTAAAAGCGGCCGCCGGCGAACCATAATTGGTAAGGATACCCCCAAGCATTAATTTATCATAGCTGTTTACACCAATTGCCGGCGAAAGAAGTAGGGCATTCTTTGTTGGGTTTTGTGTATAATTCTTTATAGCTCGCTTCTTCCATAGGTTAACCACGGATGTTCCTTTCAGTTCGTTATTGGGTAGTATGCCTTTTGTATGTAGCAAGGCAAACACCGATTCTGCATCTGCCCCTAGTTTTGGGGCAACTATCATTTTAAAATCCCCTGGTTGCGGGTGCTTAAACCCCCATTCAGTAAAGTACTGCTGCATCATTTGCCGAAAGGCCTCCTTGCCAATCTTCATCTCAATGAGTTTTACCCATTCAGCTGTTTTATGATAGGCAACCAGGCCATAATTGGCCACACTAAAATCTCCTGAAGCTGTGGCTATCGGCTGGTCTGTTTTGTTGGTAGCTTTTGCCTGGAAAGTTAGTTCCGCCTCGTTGGTTTGTCTGCCATATTTACCTTCTATGTACTTGCTATCATAAAAAGAGTTCATGCCTTCATCCATCCAGGGATGGGCTCTTTCGTTGGTGGCTAAGATGCCGTAAAACCAGTTGTGGCCTAATTCGTGGGCAATGGTAGCATCCAAATCTTTTGCAGAACCGGTAGGAGAGATGATAGTAATGGTTGGATATTCCATGCCACCCCCAAAGCTTTGCGGGCCCTGAACAACGGTAGCTACATTGTAAGGATATTCACCCACTTCAGTAGAGTAAAAACGTATGGCGTCTTTTGCATATTGAACGCTTTCCTGCCAAAGGTTTTTTTGTTGTGGCGTGTAATACGATGCGACGGTGATTATTTTACCCGGTGATAGTTCGCAGGTATCGGTAGCTACAATGAAGTCCTTATCAGCAAACCATGCAAAGTCATGAACGTTGGATTGCTTAAACTGAAGAGTTTTAGTAGCTGTGGTAGTTATAGAAGCTATAGCGGTTTTAGTTTTCGTAGTACCGTTTTTTGCTGGCATTCTTCGTGATACGGGCAAAATTTTTGAGTGATCCGGAAGCGCATAATTAAGGCGGGTTTTCAGCCATAGTTTTTCTTCTTCAGTTTGCAACTCGCCGGTTGCAGCAACTACATAATTCGCAGGCACTGTAAGGCGGACATCAAAGGACCCGAACTCGCTATAAGACTCTCCCTGGTCTAGGTAGGGCATCGGGTGCCAGCCTTTACTATCATACACTGCGGGTTTGGGATACCATTGCGTTACCTGGAATGTTCCCGCATTATACCCGCCACGAGAAAAATTAAAGGGCAGTTTTACATGAAAAGGAGTGGCAATAGTTACCTGGCGTTTAGGTGGCAATGGCTTTGGTAATATCAGCTTTACAATATCAATATGTTGCGGATGATCTTCCATTTTTGCCGTGATGCCATCCACTTTAAAATCAAGCCGGTTGATATAGCCTTTCTGCTCTTTACCTGAAAAATAAAAAGCGGTATTGCCGTTTTCTAAAAGTTGATCGCTAAAAGCCGTCCGGTCGTTTTTGTAAGCATTGGGCCAAAGGTGAAACCAGATATAGGTAAGTGTATCAGGGGAGTTATTGGTGTAGATCACTTTTTCAAAACCATCCAGTGTTCTTTCTTTTTCGTTTAGCGATACATCAATTGTATAATCGGTTTGCTGTTGCCAATAGGTTTGGGAAGAAGCAAGTAGTAACAGGCTATTGGCAAGGATAAAAAGGAATAGTTTTTTCACAGGCTCAAAATAAGCAATAAAGTTTTGGATTGAGGACTAACTGAACTGGTTCCACACTGGTGATAAACGTAAGGGTATTGGGTTATCTATTTGGGGCGTACAAGGGGCGGGGCCGGGCTATCCGCTGCCATCTTTTTGGGAGGGCGAAAAAGGATTTGCGCTTCCCTGCCTGCCGGCACCTATTGGTTACGCAATAGAAACCTTTATTGGTTGTAAGCCGTTAAAAAAGCCACTATCTTATCATAGGTATCTAAGAGGCTTGCACCCACCCAGCCATGGCCTTCTAACGGATAGGTAACCATTTGCACAGCTGCCCCCGCTGTTTGCAGTTTTGTCCTTAACGCTGATGATTGTCCCAGCGGAACCAACGGATCAATTTCGCCATGCAGAATAAGTGTTGGCGGGCTTTGCGCTGTAACATAATTTATAGGGCTTGACGATTGATACAAACTTTGATTCGTAGTTGGAGATCCAGCAAGCAGGTATCTTAATCCCAGCTGGCTCAATGTACTTGAGGTGTTATAGAGTGTGGTCATATCCGTAGGGACAAACATGTCAACCAGGGCTTTCACTTTAGGTGAAGCATTTTTATAAGATTGCAGCATAGCTAAATGACCGCCGGCAGATGCACCCAATACGGCCAGTTTATC
>DASQMG010000115.1:0-1740 GCA_035645595.1 Flavisolibacter sp.
TAGGCCCTGCTGTTGAAGTTATTTCTGTCAGCACCAAAACTGCTGCGTAAAGCGAGCCAGCTTACTGGTTTAAAATCTATGGCAAAATTTCCCTGGAACCGATCACCATTCCCACCGTCATTTGTTTTATCTAAGTCAAGAAGAGGGTTGCCCACGTTGTTTGATAGGGATGTATTGCCATATTTATCGCCAACTTTCGACTGTACATAAGGTGCTGCTCGATACGCTACATTGAAAACACCCAGGCTTACATTTCGCACTTCCGAACGGCTGTAAGAAAGCAAGGTTGACAGGCGAAGCGAATTGCTTATACGGTATTCATTATTACTCCGCAGTGTAAAGCGGTTAAAGTTGTTGGTTTTGATGATGCCCTCATCCGTTACCAAACCAGCACTCAAAAAATAAGTGATCGCATCACCACCACCGCTCAGACTAACATTATGGTTTTGAAAAAAACCCCTTTTTAAAATCTCATCATACCAATCTGTATTGCTACCGTTAGTTAGCTGTTGCTGTGAAACCAATGTATCGCCGGGACCATAGTAAATATTGGCTTCGTTCAGGAAATTAGCATATTGATTCGGACCAGCCATATCTACAAGGGTTGTCGCTTCCTTTATACCCATTGACAAATCATAGCTAACGGTAAGGCGCCCACTCCGGCCTTTTTTTGTGGTGATAAGCACAACCCCGTTTGCAGCTCTCATACCATAAATAGCCGTGGCAGAAGCATCTTTTAAAATGTCCATGCTTACAATGTCCGCTGTGTTTATGTTTCTGATGTCATCATTTATAACGCCATCCACTACATATAAAGGATTAGCACCGGCAAATAAAGTACCTGTTCCCCTTATGCGAATAGTAGGTAAGGCATTTGGATCCCCGCTGGTCAATACCTGTACACCGGCCACTTTACCTTGCACGGCCTGCGTAGCGGTAAGCACTGGTTGCTTAGCCAGTTCAGCACCCCGAACAGAAGCAACCGAACCGGTAATTTCACGACGTCGGGCCGTACCATAACCCACCACCACTACTGCATTTAACTCCGAAGTAGAAGTCGTCAGCGTTACATTAATAGTTGTTCTGCTACCTACAGGTTGTTCCTGGGACGTAAAGCCAACATACGAAAATACAAGTACCGCACTCTCGTCGGGAACTGAAATAGTGAAATTTCCTGCGGCATCTGTTGTGGTGCCTATACTTGTTCCTTTTAATGCTACCGATACACCAGGTAAGGGTTCATTAGCTGAGCCGGTAACTTTCCCTGTAATTTGTATATCCGGACTTGGCGCCTTATCCTCACCTTCCCCTTTCAAAACAATTAGATTGTTTTCCAGCATCCGGTATTCAATACCCGTATTTGAAAAAATAATAGAAAGCACTGTCGCGATATCTGCTTCCTTAACATCAATATTTACTTTATGCCTGTTATTGACAAGCGATTGATTGTATAGAAAATGATAGTCGCTTTGCTTCTCTATTGCAGACAGGGCCTTTCTCAGGCCTGCATCCTGGAGCCTCACTGTTATTTTGGTTTGAGAGTATCCATGCGCTGATACCTGCAGGCAGGCAATCAGCAGGAATAGTACAGTAAGCTTCATAAGCCTGAGTATTTTTAAGCAGGGGAATTTAAAACTGGCAATCGTAGTTTTTCTTTTCATATAGTCAATTAAAAGGTTTGTAAGGTAATTGGGGTTTTAGAAGTAAAGACAATTTTTCAGGAGGTATTGCTGTACATGC
>DASQMG010000116.1:0-15969 GCA_035645595.1 Flavisolibacter sp.
AAAATGTTTCATTTCTTTTTCCCACTCACATATTTATTCCCTTTAATGTTAAAGCGGTAATGCCATTCGGCGTGTTCACCGGCATAAGCAACACCAATGCGGGGCGAAGCAATAATGTCGTTTTCATCCAGCATAAAGCCATCATCACCTATAAATAATTCATTGCCAATTAGCGATAACCCGCATTGCGAGGTATGAAATCCAAATGCCTTACCAACCCGTCCCGGGCCGCTGGTAATACTTTCATCCCAAACCTTTTTACCGGTCCGTTCCAAAATAATTTCCTTGCCTTCCAGTGGTTCCACAGCTCTTATTAAAATGGCATGGGGCACACCTTCTTTAGCCGTTACAATATTGAACATTTGATGAATGCCATAGCATAAATAAACATAAGCGCGGCCACCGCTCCCAAACATCACCTCTGTTCTTTCGGTACGGCCTTTTGATGCGTGAGAAGCTTTGTCCAATTCACCCGCATACGCTTCCGTTTCCACTATACGGCCCGAGGTATATTCTCCTTCTATATTAGTAACTAAGACTTTCCCCAATAACTCTCTTGCAATAGCAAGCACATCATCACGCAAGTAAAAAGATAACGGTAGTTTGTTCATGTTTAACTTATTTCACAATACGGCAATGCATGCCATTTACCAGTCGGAATTTTTACTGCCAACTGTCACCTCTCACCGTCAACTCCTACTGCGATTGCCGATTGCTCATTGCCAATTATATTTACCGGCTTAAATCTACTATTTGCTCAAAGAAATTATTATAGCCATACAGTCTTTTTTTGAAGCGCATAACTTCATTCGTAAGCACGGGCTATGGAAGTGGATTATTATTCCGGGCATTGTGTACACTGTTTTATTCGTACTTGGCATTTACCTTTTTATTAATTCTTCGGATAAAGCGGTTTCGCTGCTAAGCAGGAAAATTGGAATTGAAGGCTGGCTGCAACGGGAAGCAAACGCCTTCCTGAGCTTCCTGTTTTTAATGGCAGGTATCATGCTTAGGCTCCTGCTGTTCTTCTTTTATTTTTCGCTTTTTAAGTTCTTGTTTTTGATAGTTGGCTCACCGGTATTTGCTTACCTGAGCGAAAAAACATCTTCTATCATTGAGGGCAAAGACTTTCCGTTTTCGATGGCTCAATTGGGGAAAGACATTTGGCGGGGTGTACGTTTGGCGTTGCGTAATTCGGTTTGGCAAACGGTATATTTAATGTTTATCTTATTGCTTTCGCTTATTCCGCTTGTTGGATGGATAACACCATTGATCGGATTGTTTATTGAATGTTACTACTATGGATTTTCTATGGTTGATTATAGTCTGGAGCGCAATAAACTTTCGCCTGCTGCCAGTATCGACTTTATAGGTCATCATAAAGGGTTGGCTATAGGTAACGGATTGATGTTTTACCTGATGCACATTGTGCCCCTCATTGGTTGGGTGCTGGCTCCGGCATACGCGGTAATTGCGGCTACGCTTAGCTTATATAAAACCGGAGACGGTCAACCCAACAACAGGCCACCTGCCATAAACACTGGTAGATAGGTAGAGCCAATAAAAGAATATCAAACACCGATTTTATGCCTGCAACTATTTATTTAATCCCAACCGTTTTAGCAGAAGGTGCTACCGGATGTTTGCCCTCTTACATTTTAGACGCCGTTAAAAAGTGCAATGTATTTTTTGTTGAAAACGAACGGACAGCACGGCGGTATTTAAAATTGCTATGGAAAGAGATGGTGATTGATGACAAGGAATGGTACAATATGAGTGAAGTGAATGCACAGGTTACAGGTGCGTTTAACCAGAAAATAAGAGAAGAAAAAACAATTGGCATAATTAGCGAAGCCGGTTGCCCGGGGGTAGCCGACCCGGGACAAGCGTTAGTGCAAATAGCACAGGAGAAAAATATTTTGGTAAAGCCCTTAGTTGGACCCAATTCTATTTTATTGGCCCTGATGGCCAGCGGCATGAATGGGCAACATTTTCAATTTTTAGGTTACCTGCCTATTGACATTGCCGAAAGAACTAAAGCCTTAAAAAATCTGGAAGCCGAATCGAAACAAAAAGGGTGTACGCAAATTTTTATTGAAACGCCATACCGCAATAATCAAATGCTGGAGACGATTTTAAAAACCTGTACCCCGCAAACCAGGCTTTGCGTTGCTGCTGATATCACAGGCGGGGAAGAAGCCATTCAAACAAGAACAGTACAGCAATGGAAAGCGGCTGTTCCTCAATTGCATAAAAGGCCGGTGATTTTTTTACTCCATAGTACATAGACACAGAAGGTTTTTAAAACCTTCTATGTCTGGCTGAAATTGCTACATTTGCCCCCGCTAATAAATATTTATGGTTGATGTAATTCTGGGTCTGCAATGGGGCGATGAGGGTAAAGGAAAGATTGTAGATTATTTCGCTTCGCAATACGATATTATAGCCCGGTTCCAGGGGGGGCCCAATGCAGGGCATACCTTGTATGTAGAAGACAAGAAAATTGTATTGCACCAGATTCCTTCCGGTGTTTTTCATCAACAGGCTATTAACCTTATTGGCAACGGCGTAGTGCTTGATCCTATTACACTTCGTCGTGAGGCAGACACTGTTGCTGCTTTTGGTGTTGACCTGAAAAAGAATCTTTTTATCTCCGAACGTACACATCTTATTCTGCCAACGCACCGGGCTTTAGATAAAGCAGCCGAAGGTGCAAAAGGAGAGGGGAAAATCGGCTCTACCTTAAAAGGAATAGGTCCGGCTTATATGGACAAAACAGGCCGCAATGGGTTACGTGTTGGTGACCTGCTGCATAAGAGTTTTATTACGCAATACATAAAGCTGCGTTTAAAGCATCAAAAGCTTTTAGACAATTATAGTTTCAATGAAGACATCTCTGCATGGGAAGAGGAGTTTTTTGAGTCCATTGAATTTTTGAAATCATTAAACATCGTAAACGGCGAGTATTTTTTAAATAATAAAATCAGCGAAGGCAAAAAAGTATTAGCCGAAGGGGCGCAGGGAAGCATGCTGGATATAGATTTTGGCACTTTCCCTTTTGTTACATCAAGCAACACCATATCAGCTGGTGTTTGCAATGGACTTGGTGTGGCACCGCAAAAAATCAAAGAAGTAATTGGCGTAAGCAAAGCGTATTGTACCCGTGTAGGTGGAGGCCCTTTCCCAACCGAACTACATGATGAAACAGGAGAGAAGCTACGCAAGGTGGGCAGTGAGTTTGGTGCTACTACAGGGCGTCCCCGTCGTTGCGGCTGGATGGATTTGGTAGCGTTGAAATATGCCTGCATGTTAAATGGCGTTACCCAAATAGTAATGACGAAGGCTGATGTACTGGATGCGTTTGAAGAATTAAAAATTTGTACTTCGTACAAGATAGATAGTCAGGAAACAGGTGAGATTCCTTTTCAAATGACCCACGCCCCCATAGAGCCGCAGTATAGGAGCTTTAAAGGTTGGAACCAGGAGACTTCAGCTATAAAAGAGCGGGGCGGATTACCCGTAGAGATGCAGGAATACATACAGTTCATGAATGCAGCCCTGGGAGCAGAAGTTAAGTATATTTCAAACGGCCCTGGCCGCGACCAGATTATTAAAGTATAATCATAAAAAAATGGTTTTAAAATTTGGCGGATTAAAATCCTTACCCAAATTTTACAGCGACAATTACAAATAGTTATGGCGGAAATTTTAGTAGAGGAATTTACCTCAGGCACAACATTAATAGATACGTTAATTGCCCAGGCAAAGGGCCGGTCCTCCAAATCAAAAAAAGAGGAAGACGATGATTTGGACGGCGAAGACGAGGTGCCAAAAAAGGGAGCAAAAGCATCAGACGACGATGGGGATGACGATGACGACATAGATGAAAAAGAGGCAGATGATGACGAATGGGATCCTGACTTTGAAGAGTTTGATTTACCTAAGTCAAAAGGCGGAAAAGGTAAAGAAGTGGATGAAGAAGAAGACTTTAAAGTAGAGGAAGAGGAAGACTTTAAGGATATGGAGTTATTCAATGACAGTGCCGGTGGAGGCTTGGATGATGACGACGATTACTAATTCTTAATTTTTATACACCTGAATAGCTGCACATTTCCTATTGCTGATGTTTCAGGTTTTAAGCAGAAAGTGCTGGGCTGGTTACAACAGTTCAGCACTTTCTGTTTTTTAGACAATCAGGAATATGCTGTTGCGCCACACCATTACGAATGTTTGATAGGAGCAGGTGTAGCAAGGTCGGTTCAGGGCGAGGACATGGACAAACTGGATGCCTTTCTAGCAAAAAAATCCTGGGTGTTTGGGCACCTGGCCTACAGTTTATCGGGTTCCCTTCATCGATTTTCTACTACTAAAAACGATAAGATTGGCTTTCAACCGTATTTCTTTTTTTCTCCACAGGTTGTATTGGAAATAAATGGAAATTCAGTTTCTGTTCATGCACAAAATCCTACAGTAATTTTTGAACAAATTTATAAAGTAGTAATCAGTGAGGGGGCACCTGTTCTATCGATAGCCACTACGCCTGTTCTAGCTAAGGACGAGTACATAAAAAAAATTCATTCGCTTCAATCGCATATTCATCGGGGAGATTGTTACGAAATCAATTTTTGCCAGGAAATTTTTGCCGAGGATGTTGCATTTGATCCAGCGACGGCGTATCAAAAATTAGCTGCCGTCTCCCCCAATCCTTTTTCTGCTTTTTACAGGATAAACAATAACTACCTGCTTTGCGCAAGCCCTGAAAGGTTCCTGGCAAAAAAAGACCAGACGATTTTTTCGCAACCTATTAAAGGAACCATTAAAAGAAACCTGGCTGATACCCTGGAGGACGATCAACTGAGGGAAGAATTACGTACAAGCTCCAAAGACCAGTCAGAAAATGTAATGGTTGTTGATTTGGTCAGAAATGATCTGACCCGTATTTGTAAAGAGGCTTCTGTAAAAGTGGAGGAACTTTTTGGAATTTATTCTTATCCGCAGGTGCACCAAATGATTTCAACTATCAGGGGGGAGTTAAAAGAGGCTGTTTCTTTTTCAGAAATTATTAAAGCCACATTTCCTATGGGTTCTATGACGGGTGCACCTAAACATAGGGTAATGCAACTAATTGAAGAGTATGAACCCTCGGCCCGTGGAATTTTTTCTGGTGCAGTAGGTTACGTAAATCCCGCTGGCGATTTTGATTTTAATGTGGTAATACGCAGCATTATGTATAATGAATCAACCCGCTATTTGTCGTACCAGGTTGGCTCAGCTATTACTTTTTACAGCGATGCGGAAAGAGAATGGGAGGAATGCTTACTAAAGGCAAAAGCAATAAAAACAGTGCTGGAAGAAGGAATAACAAATGGCGGTTAGCTGTTGACCGCTTATTGCTACCCCTAAAAACAAAGACAGCGAAGAGGCCTCCGCTGTCTTCAATTTATTATAATCTCTCAGCTATTTCATGGCTATTCCAAGCATCATAGCAATGGAAAGCTCAAGAATCTTAGACTTATTGGTTTTAAAAACCTGCATTTTTTCATTAGGCAGACGCAAATCATAGGCTCCGTTTGCCGACAGCTGCCTGTCAAAGTTTGGGTTGAGCTTGTTAAACTCTTTAATGTTCATTACTACATTTTGAGCAATGGCTTGTGAGTGATACTTGCCTTTGATCGTTTCAACAGTTAAAGCCCCGTCTGCTACAACTGCTGTTGTATTGATAGCCAGCCTGTCTGTTTCAGCCTTGGTTAAAGTGGTTAAGCCCCCTTCTCCTTCCATAATATAGTGGGTAGCAATAAACTTCTTTACATGGTTACGGCTTTCAGCAGGAAGGTTATACTGCAGGTCCCAAAAATTGCGGCTACCGCTGCGTTTAATGGCGGTATTAACCCTGGCCGGGCCACCATTATAGGCTGCAATCACCAGCAACCAGTCTTCGTATAAATCGTACAAATAAGCCAGGTAACGGGCTGCTGCGTATGTACTTTTAAAATAGTCGCGTCTTTCATCAATGCGGCCATTTACCTTCAGGCCGAGATCACGAGCTGTCTCCGGCATCAATTGCCAGGGGCCACCAGCGCCTTTAACAGAAGTGGCACCTATACTTAGCTCCGACTCAATTACAGCCAGGTACTTTAGTTCGGTGGGAAGTGCTCTTTTTCCCAGTGCAGCTTCTATTATTGTGAAATAGCGCTTACCGGAAATTTTTAGTTTAGCGAGGTTATTGCCTTCCTGTTCCATATAATCCTCAACAAAAGAAAGGGCTTTTGGATTGAGCTTTCCAAGGTGGAAATTGCTCCCAGTACTTTGTTCGAATAAATCCTTAAAACCGGTTTTTGGATTTGCTTTCAGGAGTACTACGTCGGCAGTGTCAGTTGTATCGCTTTGGTTGGCGCCTCGAAGAGGTGAGGCAGCGGCATAATCCTTAATTAAAAAACTAACCAGGATAGTTGCCAACAATAAAAGTTTGTTCATCACAATCTTTTTTAAAGGGTGAACCAAAAACACACAGGAACCTTACTCTCCTTTATTGTTGCATCAGCAGATGCGTAAAGCGTTGCAAACATACCTCATTCTGAGGAGACGAGAGCACCTGAAGTCCAAAAGAAAGGTTAGAAGAATGCCTAAATAGTGGTAAACTAACAGAAGGCAGGCCGCATAAGTTGGCGAAAACGGTGAAAATATCGCCCATATATATAGCTATAGGGTCTATATTTTGTTGGCCAAAGCTATAGGCTACAGAAGGAGAATTAGGAGCGATAATAAAATCAAAATCGTTGAAAATCAGCTTTGTTTGATCGTATAAAAGTCGGCGTACCTGTTGAGCTTTGGCATAATAGGCATCAAAATAACCAGCACTTAGTACAAAACTGCCCAACATAATCCGGCGCTTCACTTCACTGCCAAAGCCGCTTTTGCGGTTTTGTTGGTAAAATGCGGCAAGTTCTTTACTATCGGTGGCACCTTTTGTACCGTAGCGAACGCCATCATACCGTGAAAGATTAGAAGATGCTTCAGCCGTGGTTAAGATATAATAGGTTGGGACTATATAGTCGGTAAGCGGAAATTGAACCGGCTGAACCACATGCCCCTCTGCTCTAAGGCTTTCTATTTGTTGACTGATAGCTTCTGAAATTTCAGTGTCAATTGAAGAATGATGAAGCCATTCAGGAAAGTAAGCAATTTTATATTTTCTAGTCTCTACATCGTTTTGTAAGGCGGTAAAAGGCTGATTTAAAGCAGTGCTGTCAAAATCATCAGGACCAGAAATAACTTCAAGAATCGTAGAAGCATCTGCTACGGTAGTAGCTAGAACACCAATCACATCAAAAGAAGAGGCATAAGCAATTAATCCATGACGGGACACCCGGCCATAAGAAGGTTTATAACCTACTACTCCGCAAAAATCTGCCGGGAGGCGAACCGAGCCTCCTGTATCGCTACCTAATGAAGCCATGCACAACCCGGCTTTCACAGCCGCTGCACTGCCGCCTGAAGAGCCACCCGAAACTCTTTTATTATCAACAGGATTTAGTACAGGCCCGTAAAAAGAGTTTTCATTAGTAGAGCCCATTCCAAATTCGTCACAATTTTGCCGGCCGATTATAATAGCTCCTTCGGCAAGTAACCGTTCAACAGCCGTTGAGGAATATAAGGAAGTAAAGTTTTGAAGAATACCGGAGGACGCAGAAAGAGCATGGCCTTTATAGCAGATATTATCTTTTATACCAATAACTACCCCATGAAGCTTGCCTTTTGTTTGCGACTTGTCAAGATCCGAAGCACGGGCTAAAGCGTCCTCGGCAAAGACCTCTATAAATGCGTTAAGTGGCGACTGTTCTTGTATACGGGAAATAAAATGTCGTACCGCCTGCATACAAGTGGTACGACCGCTCAGTAAATCGAGTTGATACTTCTCAATAGAGGAAAAAGAAAACAATTGATATCTGGCCTAACGATTAGGGTTGAGTAGAAGTAGTAGTAGAACTAACAGGACGACTGTCTTTTTCATTGATACCTTCTTCAAGCTCTTTCCGAACATTGCTTTTAGCATCGTTAAACTCACGAACACCTTTCCCTAATCCACGCATCAACTCAGGAATTTTTTTACCACCAAAAAGTAAAAGCACAATTACCAGGATAATCAGAATTTCGTTAAAACCTAAAGGACCCATAAAACGGATTTAAATAGTGATAAATAGAAACCAAAGATATTTTAAAAACGGCCTGCCACCCCATCTATTTTAAAATAAAAAAGCGTCTGCCATCTGGCCCGACGCTTTATAAATACGTTGATTATGCTTACTTGGTTTGAACCACAGCTCTTTTCTTTTCCTGGATACGGGCACTTTTACCGCTGCGCTCACGCTGGTAGAACAATTTAGCCCTGCGTACACGACCTGATTTATTTACGACAACAGAGTCTATGTTAGGAGAAAAGAACGGGAACAATCTTTCCACACCAATACCATCGGAAATTTTACGAACAGTAAAAGTTGCTGTGGCACCTTGCCCCTGGCTTTTAATTACATCGCCACGGAACGACTGGATACGTTCTTTCGTTCCTTCAAGGATTTTATAGTTAACGGTGATATTGTCACCGGCTTTGAACTTAGGTAAGCTCTTTTTGCTGGTTAATTGGTCATGCACAAAGGCGACGGCAGCGTTCATAACAAAAAATTTAGGACGGCAAAAGTAAGGGAATGATTTGGGATTGGGGATTTTCAATTTAAGATTTTTCCCTGCACAGGTTGATTTAGGTAGAATTTAAGAAGTTTGCCTGATCTTGTTCGAACGGAAGTGAAAATTGGTTTATGGAATGAGAGAAATAAAAAAGCCGCTCTTTCAAGCGGCTTAAATAAAATATTTCTTATCCGGCTTATCCCATCCCTCTCCCGTATCCCTGGCCAGGGCGAAGACATTATCTTGCCACGTTCACAGCTCTCTTTTCCCTGATAACCGTGACCTTAATCTGTCCCGGGTAGGTCATTTCGGTTTGAATTTTTTGCGCAATTTCAAACGAAAGTTTTTCGCTGTCACCATCGGTTACTTTATCCGCTTCCACAATTACGCGAAGCTCACGGCCGGCCTGGATGGCATACGCTTTTTCTACACCGGTATAGCCTTGTGCAAGGTTTTCCAGGTCTTTAATTCGCTGCAGGTACTGCTGCATAATTTCTCTTCGGGCACCCGGACGGGCACCACTGATTGAGTCACACGATTGTACAATTGGTGAAATCACAAACTGCATTTCCATTTCATCATGGTGAGCCCCAATAGCATTTACAACCGCCGGCACCTCGCCATATCTTTCCGCCAGTTTAGCCCCCAGTAAAGCATGGCTTAATTCCGTTTCTTCATCAGGCACTTTACCAATATCGTGCAGTAAACCAGCACGTTTGGCGAGCTTAGGGTTTAAGCCTAATTCAGCTGCCATAATACCACAAAGATTGGCAACCTCACGGCTATGCATCAGCAAGTTTTGCCCGTAAGAAGAGCGGAAACGCATTTTACCAACTAGCCGAACCAGTTCCTTGTGCAACCCATGGATACCTAATTCGATTACAGTGCGCTCACCGATTTCCATGATTTGCTCTTCAATCTGGCGCTTGGTTTTTTCCACTACTTCTTCAATGCGGGCCGGGTGAATACGTCCATCAGAAACAAGGCGCTGTAAACTGAGGCGGGCAATCTCGCGGCGCAGCGGATCAAAGCAGGAAAACAAGATTGCTTCGGGTGTATCATCAACAATTAAATCCACGCCGGTAGCGGCTTCCAGTGCACGAATGTTTCTTCCCTCACGGCCAATGATCTGGCCTTTAATTTCATCGCTTTCCAGGTTAAAAACGGTGATGGCATTTTCAATAGCTTGCTCAGAGGCGGTACGCTGGATGGTTTGAATAATAATTTTGCGGGCTTCCTTGTTGGCTTTTTGTTTGGCTTCGTCAATAATTTCCTGCTGCATACCAAGTGCTCTTGACTGCGCTTCCTGCTTTAAGCCTTCAATCAGTTGGGCCCTTGCTTCATCAGCAGTAAGGTTGGCCAATTTTTCCAGGCGGCGGGTATGTTCGTCCTGGTGCTTTTCTAACTCAGCCTGTTTAGTTGCTACCACTTCCATTTGGCGGGAAAGGTTTTCTTTTATAGCAACGTTTTCTTTAAGCTGGCGTTCTAACTGTTCTGTTTTTTGATTGATTGCCTGTTCTTTTTGTATAGCTGCCTGCTCTTTCTGGCGGGCCTTGGCCTCAATGTCTCCCAGCTTGCGATTGCGTTCCATGATCTCTTTGTCATGGTCAGCTTTAAGTTGTACGAATTTTTCTTTGGCAGCTATTTCTTTTTCTTTCCGAATGGTTTCAGCTCTTAATTCAGCTTCTTTAATAAGGGTTTGTGCATGCAGGTCAGTTTCTTCAAGCTTCCTCTTTTGGTCTTTTGCAAAAATGAATTTGCCGGCTATAATGCCAACCAGCAGGGCAACGACGGTAATAATAAGCGTAACTATGTTGAGGTCCATCAAACAGTTTTTTAAAAGGGTTATTTATAGATAAATGTTTCATACCGACAAATTTGTCAGGGTAGCGAAGATAGAAAAATGGACGCTAACTTTTGCAATGGCTGCAGGTGCCATCACTGGTAATGTATTTGCAAGTCCTTTTTTATGAGCAGTTTACCACTGGAACACCATCCTTTTCCGGCATTTGTGCCCCCAAGGGTGAAGTGCCTTATTGTTGGCAGTTTCCCGGGCAAGGAGCAAACAAAGGGAGGGCTTGATGAGAATGCATGGTTTTATGGTGCACCGCTGAACCAGTTTTGGCGCATACTTGAAAAGACATATAAAGCTGAATTAAAATCTAAGGAAGACAAACAAACACTTTTTAAAAAAGCAGGCATTGGCATTACTGATATTTTTAAATCCGTAATTAGAATAGCAGGCAGCAACTTAGATGATAACCTGCAAATAATTGAATACAATAGGGAGGAGTTGGCCCGTGTAATCACAACTTTTAAACCTGATATATTTTGCACCAGCCGTTTTGTAGAAAAGGAATTTAAAAAGATGTTTCCGGGGTATGCTGCAGTAGATATCCTTCCTTCACCATCGCCGCGATATTTTAAACTAACTATTGAACAGAAGGCAGAGATTTATAAAAAAAAGCTACCACCCTTATAGCTGGGCTGACCTTGGGGTTTTAACAAAAAGCACAGTTGCATAAAGTTGCCTGCAAATACTTGAAGGTTTATTCAGAACCTTCCATGGCACTGTCTATCATCTTTTCCAGAGTTTGCAGGCGGCTACTGACATTATCTAAATTTACCACATTGGAAATGGCTGCGTTTTGCTCTGTAGCAAACCAAACCAGCACCATGGCAATATAATCCTGCATGTCTTTCCCGGCAAACATGGTTTTGTATTCTACCACTTTATCATTGATAGTTTTGGCAGTTTTACGCACCACCTCTTCGTCTGCAGGCTGTATGCGGATGCGGTAGTTTCTGTCGCCGATGACTAAATTGAGGGGAATAAGGTCGTTCATGAGGTGAATGGTGAGTGGTGAATTGTGAGAAGTGAACCAGGAGTTCCATTATATATTTTACTCATCCTTGTCTTAATTTTAATACTAAATAGAAGTTCCCGTTACAACTACGGAAGAACATCTTATTGACTGAGATACGTTATTGTCCTATCTATCTCTTTTATATACTGATTCAACTTTCGCTCAAACGTTTTCTTGTCTTTATCAGTCATTTTACCTGCGGCTAATTTTAAAATGGAAACCTGGCCTTGCATTTCTTCCATTTTGCCCTTCGCTGTAACTTCCCGTGCTTTTGATTCTGCCAGTTCCTCCTTTAGTTTTTCCGCTTCACGTTGCAAACGGTGGTATTGCTGCAGCAACCGCTGTAGCTTTTCGTTTAAGATCGTAAACTGCTGGTCAACGGTCATTATTTTCTAATTTCAGCACCCAGGTTTTTTTCCAAAGTTGTCATGATCTTATTCATCCAACCGTCAATTTCTTTATCCGTCAGGGTTTTTTCTTCATCTAAGAAAGTAAAGTTGATGGCTAATGATTTTTTATCAATCCCCAGCTTTTCACTTTCAAAAATGTCAAAAAGTTTTACCTCCTGCAAGCCCGGTAAGCGAAGTCTGGTTATCCCTTCTTCCACTTGGCTATATGGCATAGCCTTGGGCACTACCATTGCTAAGTCTCTTTCTACAGACGGATATTTTGAGAGCTCTTTTACCTGCACTTTGCTGGCTCCTTTCCGGAGCAATAAATCCCAATAAAAATCGGCAAATAAAACAGGCGCTTTTATATCAAGCTTCTGTGATAAATTCTTTTTTACAATTCCGATTTTTCCAACTTTTTCTTTGCCAATGTATATTGATAAAGCAGCATCCATCTCACTATTTTCTTCTTTACTCCATTGCGCTCCGCTGATATTCAAAGCTTGTAATAGTGAAACGGCTACGCCTTTTAAGTAATAAATAGTAGTAGCAGTTCCCTTTTCTTTCCAGGAAGTTTCAGCTAACTGGCCTGTAGCATATAAACACAGGTGGTTAGTTTCTTGGTATACACCCACGCCGGAAACACTGTATGTTTTACCAAATTCAAAAAACCGAAGTGATGCATTTTTTCTTGCCACGTTATGCGCTATCACTTCCATTGCCGTGTTTAACATAGATGGCCGCATGATGTTTAGCTCACTGCTTAAATTGTTAAGCAGCTTTACCGAACCACTCAATTCCTCTTCAGAAAAACAGGCTGAATTGGTAATGGAATTAGTGAGAACTTCTGTAAAGCCAGCGCCGGTTAATACGCTTGATATTTTCTCTTTGAATGCCTCGGCTTTATAATCTTTTTCAACCGAAGGTGTGATGGTAATGGAAGATGGAATCTCGATATTATCCAATCCATCAACGCGTAGAATTTCTTCTACTACATCCGCCGGGATTGTAACATCCGGCTTGTGATAGGGAACTGCTAAAATAACAGCAGCAGCATCTTCCTTAACGAAAGTGAACTGTAAGCTTTCTAAAATGGTTCTTACTGTTTCTACAGAATACGTTTTGCCACTCAGTTTTTTTAGATAACTGTACTTTAGGGCTATTTCTTTCTTTTGCTCCGGTGCAGGATATACATCAAGCAAATCAGAAGCGAGTGTACCGCCAGCTAACTCTTTAATCAGCATGGCCGCCCTTTTTAAAACGTGTACAGTGTTGGAAATATCCACCCCTTTTTCAAACCGGGTAGCTGCATCGGTACGCAAACCATGACGAAACGATGTTTTACGAATATAACCCGGGCTAAACCAGGCACTTTCCAGAAAAATGTTTTTTGTCGTAGCCGTTACGCCACTTTTTAAACCGCCGAAAACGCCGGCAATGCACATGGGCGAAGTTGCATCACAGATCATCAAATCTTCGCTGCTTAACTTTCTTTCTTTGTCGTCAAGCGAAGTAAATGGTGTGCCATCGGCTAAGGTTTTCACAACCACTTTCTTTTCACCTATGGCATCGTAATCAAAAGCATGAAGCGGTTGCCCGGTTTCGTGCTGTATATAGTTGGTAATGTCGACGATTGTATTAATAGATCGGACGCCCACTGCTTTTAAACGCTGTTGCAACCACTTGGGAGATTCACCTACCTGTACGTTGGCAATACAGATACCTGAATATCGTTTGCAGGCTTCTTCCTTTTCAATAGTAACGGTTATAGATAAGGAGTTATCATCAACTTTAAAATTATCAGTTGGTACAACCGGTTTTACCTGCACTTTATCGTGGTGAGTAAGATAGGCGCACACGTCCCTTGCAACGCCCCAGTGGCTCATTGCATCCATACGGTTTGGCGTAAGGCCAATCTCGTAAATTATATCGCTGAAAGGCTTGAAATAATCAACAGCACTTGTGCCCACTTCTGCACTATCAGGCAATACCATTATACCGGCATGCGATGTGCCTAAGCCAATTTCATCTTCGGCGCAGATCATTCCGTAGCTTTCTATGCCACGGATTTTTGCCACTTTCATGGTCAGCGGTTCACCGCCAGAAGGGTAGATGGTTGTGCCCACCGGAGCTATTACTACCTTTTGTCCGGAGGCCACATTGGGGGCACCGCATACAATTTGTAACGGCTCGCCGCCAACAGTTACTTTAGTCAGCTTTAGTTTATCGGCATTAGGATGTTGCATTACATCGAGCACTTCACCCAGTAGCAAACCTTTTAACCCCCCTTTTACTTCTTCAAAAGCTTCCATCTTTTCTACTTCAAGGCCAATGGATGTCAGAATATGGGAAAGCCGTTCGGGTTCTATGTGCACAGGCAGGTATTCGCTTAGCCAGTTATAAGAAATTGTCATGCAGTATTATCTTTTTGAAGGGGGCAAAGATAAGGCCTCACCTCTGCGTCTACTCTCCGTAAAGAAAGGAAACCAGCGGTGAGGCCATTACACCCTCACTCGTTTATGGTGATGGGGCATTATTTTCTGGAAGCCAGCTTGCTCAATAACTTTAAAATTTCGAGGTACAGCCAAATAATGGTAACCATCAAACCAAAAGCACAATACCACTCAAAATACTTTGGGGCGCCTTGTGCCGCACCCTGTTCAATCAAATCAAAATCAAGAATAAGATTCAGAGCCGCTATTACCACAATAAATAAACTAATGCCAATACCAACAGCCCCATTGGAATGCAGGTAAGGCATTTGTGCACCAAACATATTCATAACCATAGCCACCAGATAAAAAAGAGCAATACCCATGGTAGCGCCAATAACTACTTTTTTAAACGTGGCGGTTGCCTGAAGTATGCGGAAGTAATACAGGGCAAACATGCCAATGCCCACACCAAAGGTTAATAGCACTGCCTGTAAAATAATGCCCGGATACCGAACATGAAAAGCATCTTCAAACACAGCGGAAATGGCACCGAGAAACAAGCCCTGTAAAAGTGCATACGCTAGTGCCAGGTACGGTGCCCATGCTTTTTTAAAGATGATAATCAACGCTACAATAAAGCCACCGATGCTTGCTCCAATGGCCCAGGACATCACCGCTTCTGCGCCTTGTTGAAAATAAATGCCCCAGGTAAAAGAAGCCGCACCCAGCACCATAACAAGCATCAATCCGAATTTTTTCATGGCGCCATTGATGGTCATTACTTCTTCGCCGCTGGCTACGCTGATATTGTTAAATACTTTTTCGTTAATGGCGGGGTTACCACCTTTAAATAATGCCATAGTTATCTTGTGTTTAGGTTATTTAGGGAATAAATGTAAGATGAAAATAAGTTTTATACAATTTCAAATACCGGAGTAATTTGACTTTAAGGTTCTGTAAGAAATAATTAGATTTTTAGTAACAATTGCCAGTACAATACGTAGCTGTGGCATAGTACCTCATAATACAACGGTCCTTTATTATCTATGAAACACTGCTATACACTGAGGGTAATGGAAACGTGGATATAAATATTTATTAACTGTAAAGGCCTTACCCCCTGTACAGCTTTGTTGGGGAGGGGAGGGGGGGTGAACTCATCGCTGGCTTGCTATCAGCAAATTCAAATCGGTATACTTTAAATTAAACCGCTCACTTAAATAAAAATTAGTAAGGGCACCTTTAAACATATAAATGCCGCTGCGCAGGTTCACCTGGTGCCACAGCATGTGCTCAAAACCGCCATCTTCACCGGCTTCCAGAAGCAGGGGCATCAATACATTGCTAATGGCCTGCGAAGCCGTACGGGCAAAGCCGGAAGGAATATTGGGAACACAGTAATGGATTACACCATATTTTATAAAAATGGGACTTTCGTGGGTGGTGATTTCAGCTGTTTCAAAACAGCCGCCGCGGTCGATGCTTACATCAATAATAACGCTGCCGGTTCGCATGCTGCTCACCATTTCTTCGGTAACAACAATTGGTGTGCGGCCTGTCTCGTTACCCAAAGCACCTACAGCAACTTCGCAGGTT
>DASQMG010000117.1:0-7304 GCA_035645595.1 Flavisolibacter sp.
CTATTGAAAAAGCAGTTCCGACAAACAGTACGATAAGAATGATAAAATGCAAGTAGGCTATAACATAGTAAGTATCATGTAAATGAATATCTACTGTTTTCTTAGTAAAGAAAATGCCTGATTTTAAATAGAGTAAAGTCAGTAATAGAATTCCAGTGAAAAGAAAGATCAAGGCTGTTTTCTTATGCATAAATATAGACAACCGTGGCTGTTGTTAAATAGAATTACCGAACGTGAAAGTGAGTGACACAACAGGCGATGATAGTAGCACTTCAGCCAGGGCATAAAAAGCAAAAACTCAATCAGGACACGATTGAGTTTTATAAGTATCACAACAAAGTCAATACCCATGCATTAGTACTCACTCCCGGCCTACCCGGCTTGGCCACCTTCCCCAATAGGAGAAGGAAAGGGAAAAGGATCTAATTTGAAAAGGGGTGAGGTGTTACACTTCCACACTAACCATCTGCCGCTGCACCCGTTGCAAAAGATCATCGTAGTCAAAAGGTTTTTGCATAAAATCGTCAGCGCCTATCATATAAAGTGCAGCGTTATCTGATTCTATGCCTGACATCATAATGATCTTTATTCCATTTGTTTCGTTACTTCTCTTAAGGCGGCTACACAGTTCACGGCCATCTTCATCTTTTATAAAAACATCCATTAATATCAGGGAGGGACTATGTATTTTTATTTTTTGCATCGCTTCATCTACGCAACCTGCCTGCACTGTATCGTATCCCTGGCCTTTTAGGATAATCTGCACAATAAGTAATAAATCCTTATTGTCATCCAGCAACAATATTTTTCCGTCGTTCACGATAGTGGGTTTGCCCTCCCCTTTTCAAAAACCTTTCCAAACTTGCTCAAATACGTATTATCTCTCCTTTTCCCCTTTGGAAAAAGGGCATTCATCGAAAAAGTGCAACATTTATCGGCGGTGCTTCTATAGTGTGGGCCAGCTCTCGGCCGATTTCATCGTGCTGGGGCTTGGCCTGCCATCTTCCAGGGTTTCCCCAGGTGTACAATCCCAGGCAGGTCGTGACGTTTAATTTGCCCCGCCGTTAGGGTGGCTGTATAAACTCGCCCTATTTTGGAACGATGAAATATACCAGGGATCTACCTACCGATAATACACAGGTAAATTCCATGAGGTGTGTTGTAAGGTTCTATCCGCTTATTGAATCCAATAGCCGAATTGTGCTTACGGTCCAATTTTATTGTTTGATACTGATACAAAGCAGGCCTTCCGTACTAGTGCTTATCTTATTTTCTGCTTGTAAAAAGCGGAGCACTTCCCATGCCTTGTCCTGGCCAATTGGTTTTAACTCGCCTATTAAATCGATAGCATTTAGTTTGGCCTGGGCAAGCCGGGAAAGTATTGCGGCGGCAATGGAATTAAATTCATCGGACGACAAACGGTTTCTTTTACGGAGCAGGCAATTATCACAAACACCACAATCCTTTGCTGCTACATCGCCAAAATAGTGGCTGATAAAATAGCTGCGGCACGATGGCAATGTTATATACTGCACCATCTTTTTCACCCGGCCCATAAAAATTTCCTTACGCTTGTTGTATGCGGTAAGATTGATTTTCAAATCGGCTGCCGCCACACGGTTCTTACGAAAATAAATTTGCGGCGCATCACTAACCGGGGCATAACGGATGATGCCATAAGAACTAATTTTTTGTAGCTCGTTTTTTATCTCTTCCTCGTCTTTACGAAGCAATTTTACCAGCAACCCTTCCGAAAGAAAGGCAGGGAAATCAAAGACGCCCTCGTAAGTTCTTAATAAGGTAGTTAAAGTAGCTTCATGCTCCGGGTGGCTTTTGTAAAACTCATAGAGTAAGTTTTTTGATGTTGTAAAAACCAGGGTTGCCGGCGTAAAAGCTTTTTCATTGTATTCCAGCCACCCATCACCTTCCAATGCCTGCATGGCGTATAAGGCCTGGTGGGCCTGGAGTTTAAAGTTGCGGATAAATTCATCGAAGCGAAAGTTGAAACTTTTATCCTGACCGGAGTAAACCGGGAGTTGTAAATAGTTCACTATCGACTCATACACCGTTTGGATAATTTCAAACGAAGGATAACGGACAAGGTGCATGCCTTCCAGTTCTTCAATATCTTTATCATCATACAATAAAACAGCGTAGGCTTTTTGGCCGTCGCGACCGCAACGACCTGCCTCCTGGTAATAATTTTCCAAACAATCAGGAGCATCGGTATGCACTACAATTCGAACATCAGGTTTGTCAATGCCCATACCAAAAGCGTTGGTGCAAACAATGATGCGGGTTTTATTATCAATCCAGTCTTGTTGCCGTTTGGCTCTTTCAGTGGGTCCTAACCCTGCATGGTAAAAAGAGGCCGACAAACCATGCATTTGCAGCAGCGAAGCAACTTCACTGGTTCGCTTGCGGCTTTTACAATATACAATAGCGCTGCCCTGCACTTTTTTTAAAATGCTTACCAGCTTTGTGCTTTTTCCATCTGACTTAAAAACAGAGTAAGAAATGTTTTTTCGTTCAAAAGGCTGCCTGAAAATATTCCAGGAAAAACCTCTGCCCGGGCCATTCTCTAAATTTGAGGGGAGCAAAGCCAACCGTTCACAAATATCTTTTTGTACCGACTCGGTTGCTGATGCTGTAACAGCTAACACCGGTACATCAGGAAGTTCCTCTCTAAGTATAGCAATGCGTAGATAAGATGGACGAAAATCGTAACCCCATTGCGACACACAATGTGCTTCGTCTACAGCAACCAGGTTTACATTCAGCGCCGGTAAATATTCTTTGAAGAGTGATGTTTCTAATCGCTCCGGAGAAATATATAAAAATTTAAAGTACTCCTGCCGGGCGTTTTCCAATGTGCGGATAATATCGGCCCTGCCCATACCGGAGTAAATAACCAAAGCCCCAATGCCACGTTTTTTCAGGCTTTCTACCTGGTCTTTCATTAAAGCTATCAGCGGCGAAACAACAAGGCAAATCCCTTCTTGCGCCAACGCAGGCACTTGGTAGCAGATAGATTTTCCGCCCCCGGTGGGAAGCAGCGCCAATGTATCATGCCCGGCTAAGATAGATTGAATAACCTCTTCCTGCTGCGGACGAAAAGCATCATACCCCCAGTGCTTTTTTAATATGGCCCGAATGTCTTTCATCTGCTGCAACGATACGCATCATTTATCTTTTTTCAAGCGGTCGAGTAGTTGATAACAGGTGGAGGATAACTGCATCAATTCGGTGGTAGCTTCTTCCTTAACCAGGTTCACTTCGATTAGTACGTCTACAATTGCTTCAATAACTACTAAAGAGTTTTTTGCTTTGTTGACAACTTTTTTTAGCTTCTTGTTCTTTTTTTGAAAAGTGCTTTCTACACTATCAAGATGAACTTTTAAGGCAGCATTACGAAGGTATAGCGTAAGATTCGTCTTTTCATCAGCCGGCAGGTTTGCCGTAAGCGAATAAGCGGCTACTACCAATTGTTTGGATAGCTCTAAAATATCAAAAGGGGTAAAAGTAGATGTACGGCTCATAAGCTGTACACAAAATAGGGATTCTGAAAGGAGAAATAAAAACCAATCTCTTTTGCTTAGAAAATTTCTACACAAGCAAGAAAAACATTATTCATAAGAGTGTAGCTTGTTGAATTTCAATGTTAAAAACAGGTTTCCGCATTAGCTAAACTACTTTTTTCACATAAAGCCTTACTGAATTGGCGGCCAGCACCACGTCGCTAAGACCCATAACAAGGGCAGCAAACGTTGGATTAAGCAAACCAAAAGCAGCAATTGGTATGGCGACAATATTGTAGGCAAAAGCCCAGAACAGATTTTGTTTGATAGTTAGGTAAGTATGACGTCCTAAGCCCAAGGCTGTAGGTAATTTTTTAAGGTCATTGCCCATTAATACCACCTGCGCACTTTGCATCGCCATTTGCGAAGCCTCGCTCATAGAAATACCAATGGTGGCTTTAGCCAGAGCAGGTGCATCATTGATACCATCGCCAACCATCACAGTTGTCCCTTGTGCTGAAAGGGCCGCAACTTTTTGCAATTTTTGTTCCGGTGTCTGTTCGGCAATCACTTCTTCAATGCCTAAAGCATCGCCAATTGCCTTTGTTTTCCCGTAACGGTCGCCGCTTAATAAAATTGTTTTAATGCCTTTGCCTTGAAGGTATTGAACAACCGATTTTGCTTCGGGCCGTAACTCATCCTGCAGGTCAATCCAGCCAAGTAATTCATTATTCTTAACTACATAAATATTATGACTATCATCTTTTGTAAATGCCTCTGCATTTTTATAGGAACCTATCGTGTACTTATTGCCTTGCATATCTGTGGCCTCTAATCCCAGGCCTTTTATTTCATCAATCTTTTTCCAGCGCATTTCATCACCAGTTTTCCATGCTGCCGTTATGCTTTTTGCCAGCGGGTGGGCCGAATATTTTTCCAAGGAATAAACAATTCGCTTGAACTCTTCTTCTACAATGCTGCCAACCGTCAACTGCCAGCCGCTAACTGTAAACTTACCGGTAGTCAGCGTTCCCGTTTTATCAAACACTACCTGCTTTGCATCTTTAAAAAGCTCTAAACTTTTGGCATCCCGAAAGAGAATACCATTTCTGGCACCACGGCCTAAACCAACGGCGATTGCTGCGGGGGTAGCCAGTCCCATAGCGCAGGGACAAGCAATGACCAACACAGCGATGCTGCGCAAAAGAGCAGGTGTAAATTCTCCTAAAATAATCCAGTTGGCGGTAAGAGTAACTAACGCAATTGCAATAACAACCGGAACAAAAATGGCACTGATCCTGTCAGCCATTTGCTGTACCGGCGGCTTTTCCCCCTGCGCCTGTTTTACTAAATTGATGATGCGTGATAAAACGGTATCGCTGCCTACAGCGGTCACTTGTGCTTTTAATGTTCCGCTTTCTACAATGCTTCCGCCAATGATTAAGTCCTTACCTTTTTTAAACTGAGGAATGCTTTCGCCAGTGAGCAAAGCTTCATTCATTTGCGCTTCACCCCATAGAATTTTAGCATCGGCAGGCACTTGTTCACCTGTATTTATCTGCACCAGATCACCAACTTTTAACTGTGTGTTTTCAACAGGGAAAATCACCTCCTGGTGCTGATCATCAAAAGCGATCATATTTGCCATCACCTTTTCCGATTTGGCTAAAGCCTTGAGCGAACGTTGTGTAGATTCAATAGAAGCGTGTTCTAAATATTCGCCTAAAAAAACAAGCGTGATAATGGTAGCCGTGGTTTCAAAAAAAAGATAGTCTTCTCCTAAGCCTAATATAGCTCCCGTTAAACTGTAAACAAAAGCAGACAATGCACCTACGGATATCAACACGTTCATATTGGGCACGCCATTGCGCAGGCTTTTTATAGCCGACCGGCCAAAGAAAGACATACCGACAATAAACACAGGAAGTGTCAGCGCCAGTTGTATCCATGGATTCATCAAAAAATGAATGTGCAGGGAAGGAATCATGTGCAACATCAGCACCGCTGTAAAAGGCAAACAAAATAAAAAACGCTGCCCATGAGTGGATAAAAACGGCTTTCTTGCGATGGCAGCCACTCCATTCTCTACCGCAATTTTGTAGCCCATTGATTCAAGGCCCTTCGCTAATTGCGCTGGTTCTTTTTGCGCTACTTCAAACGATACACCCCCGTTAATAGCATTGACAGAGACATTTGTGGCCCCTTGTTTTTGCAAATATTTATTAATAGACAGAGCGCAATTTGCACAGTGCATCCCATCAACTTTCCAGCTTATCTTTTCCATGTGTATTCCTCTAAATTCAACTTTGCGAAGTTAGATTTCAGCACCCGGCCAAATAAGCATCTCACCCTTTATCTTTTCAACGCCGTTGCAAACAGCTATTAAATTTGCACCATGTTCACAGTGTCAATCAACGGGCTTCCTTCCTTTGCAGAATCCTTCTGGCAGCAGGCAGGGAATAACAAAGTGTTTTTATTTTACGGGGAAATGGGAGCAGGGAAAACAACCATTATTGAAGCCCTGTGTGCTGCCAAGGGAGTTACAGAGCGGATGGGCTCTCCGACCTATTCCATCATCAACCAATATGGCTATGTGGAAAACGGCGAGGAAAAAATCATTTTTCATATAGACCTATATCGCCTGAAAGATGAAGAAGAAATCATCCAGGCCGGCGTAGAAGACAGTGTTTACAGCGGTGCCATTTGTTTTGTAGAATGGCCTCAAAAAGCACCTGTACTTTTTGACCACAATGTTGTTAAAACCTTTATAGAAGTCATCGACGAAACCCACCGCCGTATAAATATCGAACTCCCTCATGCAGTGTAGCAGAACAGTTGTAATTTGTAAGCCATTTTAAGATAACCAGCTTCTATGTCGGTAAGACCCATGATCAGTACTTCTTTTAGCTATGAAACGTTAGAAGAGACTTTAGATATTAAGCCAAAAGGTGCCCAATTACACATTGGTATTCCCAAAGAAATTGCCTTCCAGGAAAACCGGATTGCGCTTACTCCGGATGCTGTGAGTGTACTGGTAAATAATGGCCACCACGTAACTATTGAGCACAATGCCGGCGAAGCCGCACATTTTGCTGATCGTGACTATAGCGAAGCAGGCGCTAAGATTGCCTACAACCCGGAAGAGGTTTACAAAGCCCCGATCCTTGTAAAAAGTGCCCCGGTGGTGGAAGAAGAACTGCCCTTGCTGCAGCACAGCCAAATGATTGTTTCACCCATTCATTTAAGTGTGCTGAAAGCGGAACTGCTGCAAAAGATGATGGAGAAAAAAATCACCGCCATTTCTTTTGAAAACTTAAAAGATGATAGTGGTTCTTATCCTATTGTACGCAGCATGAGCGAAATTGCCGGTAGTGCTGTTATGCTGATAGCAGCGCAATACCTTGGCTCTGCTAACCACGGCAAAGGTGTTTTGCTGGGTGGCGTATCGGGTATTGCGCCCACAAAAGTTATTATCATCGGCGCAGGCATAGTGGGTGAATATGCTGCAAGGGCAGCACTGGCATTAGGTGCTTCCGTGAAGGTTTTTGACAACAGCGTGTACCGGTTAAAACGCTTACAAAATAATATTGGCCAGCGCTTGTGGACGTCGGTAATTGAACCGCGGATGTTAGCAAAGCAGTTAAAAACCTGCGAAGTTGCTGTAGGTGCTTTGGGTAACGAGACAGGCCGCACACCAATTGTTGTTACCGAAGAAATGGTGAGCAGCATGCGAACCGGCAGCGTTATTATTGATGTAAGCATCGACCGCGGCGGCTGTTTTGAAAC
>DASQMG010000118.1:0-46126 GCA_035645595.1 Flavisolibacter sp.
TTACCGGTTCTGTGATCAGTTAAAGCAATACATCCTGCCTGGCAAGGCGCTTCAACGCCTCCGGGCTTTGTTTGCCCAAAGGGAAAGGCTGGTTGGTATGCACCGCTCACTGCAACTCGCTGTTCAAAGTTTAAAGGGTTACGAAAAGGCGCTTGTAAAAGACATCCATAAACAAAATGAAACGCTTCTTAAAAACCTTGCTTCTCAAATCAAAACAATTGACGAGGCCTTGAAGCAGTGTCTAAAAGAAGAGTCTCTACAAACTACAGCAAAGCATATCCAATCTGTTCCTGGGGTGGGACTGCAAATAACTGCCTACGTGCTGATTGTAAGCCGAGGCATGCAGGCATTTGATACAGCCAGGCAGTTTGCGTGCTATAGCGGATGCGCACCTTTTGAACATAGTTCAGGGGTGAGTGTAAGAGGAAAAACAAAAGTGCACTTCATTGCCAACCGAAAGATGAAATCACTGCTGCACATGGCTGCAATCAATGCTATTACGTTTGATGGGGAACTCAAAGCTTACTACCAGCGAAAGGTGGCGGAAGGCAAAAACCCGATGAGTGTTCTCAATGCCGTTCGTTTCAAACTAATCTGCCGCATCTTCTCAGTAGTCAAAAGAGGCAAAGAGTTCCAAAAAGAATATGTAAAATCAGCCGCTTAAAAATTTGGTGGAACCATAGAATTCATAAAACCTGTGTGTATGCTGCACAACTGACATTGTATGAATAACAATATTTGCTTTCCCTGTTGGCCAAATAGTAAAGTAAAGTAGGCAAGGCCAAGATCTTTATTTGTATCACAAATCATTTCAATTCCTCATTCAGATTTCATTTCTCTTGTACAATGATTTCAATAACACTCTTATTTCCTGATCACATGTTCTTGTTTACGATAGGCAGGTTTTTTCTTTTCCAAGCCCTGTCTTATTTTGCCTCGTCATTAAGTCATCGAGAAGGGGAGAGATATTCTCACGCAAAATTTTTCTTCAATATCTTATCCCACTCCTCTTTTCTTTCTTTTCTTGAAAAATTAGTAATTCCGGCAGCCATCCATTCTCCTTCGCTGGCGTGTGTAAATAGTGAAAATTTGACACCGTTTCCAACTCCACGGTTGCTGCTCGCAATCCTGCTGATTTAGCTTTTAATGTAACAGCACCCTTTTCGCTCTCTGCCTTTATAATCACCAAACATCTTCCCTGCCATGCCTTACGCTTTGGCTGTTGGTAACTTTCCAAACTTACTGGGTTTGCATTGCCCACACCAACAATTCTTCCAGGGCCACTTATTTCAAACTGAAGAAGGTGTTCTGCCTTGGGATGACGACGGCCTTTCTGGTCCACTAATTCAACCATAACATAGCTTAAGTCCTGGTTGTTTGCCCGCAGAATTGTGCGGTCTGCTGTCAGCTTTAGCCGAATCGGCTCTGTTGTCATGTTTAATTCTGTAGTGTTGACTTCTTTGTTGCTGCTGTAACCAACTGCTTTCAATATCCCGGCTTTATAAGGCACATCAAACAAAGCCAGGTATCTGGTGGAGCGGTTTGTTGATTTTCTACCCGATGATTTTCCATTTAAAAACAATTCCACTTCATCGCAGGAAGAATATGCATTCACCTGCAGCCGCTTTCCTTTGGAGCCCTTCCAGTTCCAGTCGGCAACAACATCATCCCAATGCCATTTGCTCCGATACGAAAAGGCTTCGGTTTATTAGGGATTGACCTGACAATAACATTTTAAAATTTGAGAGAACGAAAAGCAGTAGTGATTTCCCTTAGTGACGCTTCGCTTCCTGTTTGCATTTGTAGCAGTACCAGAGATTGGCATTTTTACTTCTGAAAAGCGTTTTGCAGTTTTACTGCAAACAAATCTTCATATACCTCACCCGGTTTTAATGAAGAAAGATCAACAACACAGTCGGCCCCGGCTTGCTTTAGCGGCAGGAATCTATTGCTCCCCATCAGGACTGCTTTCGCACCCTTAGGGACTACAAAATTGCGAAGACGCAGCGTTGGGCGGAAGCCCGGAATAATGCAATAAAGATTCTTTTCATTCCGGGTAAAAAAATGTTCGATATGCGCTTCGGCTTTCTTTGGTCGGATCAAAGCATTGATGTCATAGCCGGCCATATAGCTTTTATCTTTCTTCTCCGGACGCTTGCCTTCACTCCATTGATAAGGCTCCTTCCATGCGGTAGTGCCATAGATTGTCTCGCCATTTACGGAGAGCCAGTTACCAATATCTGTTAAACGCTGCTGCATAATCACAGGAATACGTCCATCGGCGGTGGGGCCAATGTCCAGCAGCAAATTCCCGCCTCTTGAAACAATGTCCACCAGCATCAGGATCAGGTCCAGACTGCTCTTATAATCTTCCAGTTTTTCGTTCCGGTTGTATCCATACGAATGGCCGATGCCACGGCTCTCTTCCCAAATCACATCCGGGTTCATGCCGCTGCCATATTCGGAAGTGGTGTAGGTGGAGCCCGTATTCTTTTCCCGGGTATTTTTGCCCCAGCGGTCATTCACCACCACGTATTTTGCCACTGGCGATTCATTAAATAGCCATGCTAACATATCGGGGCTTTTCCAGGCCGTATCGGTTAAATCCCATTCACCATCGGAGAAGATGATGGAAGGCTTGTAGCGGGTAACCAAATCTTTGAATTGCGGTATCATGTGTTCGGATACGTACCGCTGCTTATCCAGCTTCCACAGAGGATTGAACCATTCATACAAAGAATAGTAATAGCCCATTTTAATGCCTGCCGCCCTCACGGCGCTGGTCAAATCACCTAATAGGTCGCGTTTTGGTGTGCCGGTTACGGCGTTCCAGGGACGGCCCCAAGTTTTGTCTGCCTCGGCACTGTTCCAAAGCGTATAACCTTCGTGGTGTTTCGACGTCAACACCACATAACGGGCGCCGGATTTTTTAAACACATCAGCCCACTCTTTAGGATTGAACAATTCTGCTTTGAACATTGGTTCAAACATGGAGTATTGAAAGTCGGTGCCGAAGTTCTTGTTGTGAAAGGCCCTGAAGTCTTTTTGCCCCTCATTAATTCGGTACCAGTACCACTCGGAATAACTATTGCCGCTGTTCTCAATCACCGGAGCAAATGAGGGCACCGCATACACGCCCCAGTGAATAAAAATTCCGAATTTATCCTGGTGAAACCAGGCCGGTATCTTGCGTTGGTTTAAGGATGCCCAGTTAGGCTCATACTTTTGAGCAATCACCAGTGAAACACAAAGCAGTGCCAATAACAGAAGTTTTGCTTTTTTCATGTTCTTGCAAGGGTTGAATGAGTGTAGAAGCTATTTCGTTCAGTCTACCTGGTACAATGAGGGCTAAACTTTTCATCAAATGCACCCGGATTCTTTATCACTTTGCCACAAATTGCCGTAGCTGTCCACGGCCAACCGAAGGTACACATGAAGGCCGGGAAAATCTTCCAGCAGATCGTCGGGAGACAATGAAGAGCCGTATTTTTTAATGGAATTATCGTAGTAATGAATGTACCATCCTTCGTGCGGATTCTTCAGCACAGTGACAGTATCCCAAAGCGGCGTCAAGTCATGATAAATTCTACTTTGGGCATGCGCCACGCTATTCAGCAGTAGAAAAATAAAGAGGATTATATTGCGAAAGCGTCGAGAGTTCATTGATGGTTAGATGTGGAGGATATACAATGGTAACGTTTGGCAAAATAAAGATAGTTCCACTACGACAATCGTTAATACACCAATAGCTCGGCAGCTGCTTCGCATAACTAAAAAGAAATCATCTCCAAACAAGAAGGCTGCGGAACTTTAATGGTAACTCCCGTTGCTGTCAGGAATCCGCTTCTAACATTTCTTTTGAACACAACAATGGTGTCTGACAGCATGTTTGCAACCAATAAATAATTGCCGCTTTTGTCCAATGTAAAATTACGGGGATGTAATCCCAGAGACGAATGAAATCCTTTTAGCACCGATTTGCCATTTGTCTGATTGATCGAAAAGATGGCTATGTTATTTTCCGTGCCCCGGTTAGAGGCATACAGAAATTTACCGTCAGGCGAAATGTGAATACCGGCACTGCCAAACGGCCCTGTACTATCGGCAGGGTGTGTGGCCATCCGCTGAAAAGGATTCAGCATACCCGTTTTCTTGTTGTATCCGTAAGCTGTTATGGCACCACTCAATTCCTCTATCAGGTAGGCATACATCCCTTTGGGATGAAAGGTAAAATGACGCGGACCACTACCTGGTAAGGCCGCTACTGATGCGATGGGTAGGGGTGACAAAGGAGTACTCACCGAGGTATTGAACTGATATTGCATCACCTTGTCCGTACCTAAATCCGGAGCGTATAAAAATTTGTAATCAGGAGAGAAAACAGTTGAATGAACATGTGAACCCTCCTGCCGCTCTTTATTCATGCTGCTCCCCTGCAACTTTACGTCTTGTGCAAAAGGCTGAAGGCTACCATCGCCGCTGATTGGAAAAACGCTGATGGTTCCGCCGGTGTAATTGGCTGTGATTACCCACTTGCCACTTTCATGAACAGCAATGTGAACCGGGTTAAAACCGCCTGTTGGATGCTTGTTTATAAACCTCAACTGACCAGTTGCTATGTCAAACGAAAAGGCACTCACGCTACCGGCGTTAGGTGTTCGTGAGTCGGTGCAGGCATATACAAATTTTTTATCTCTTGTAACAGCCAGAAAGGAGGGATTGGCAATACTGTCGGTATTGCTTACCCAATCCAATGAACCTGTCTCCGGGTTGAAAGAATAGACATAGATGCCCTTGCTGCCCGTATGGGTGTAAGTACCAACAAGCAGGTATTGCTGTTGGCCCTTTGCTGGAAGCAAACCAAAACAAAGCAGCATCAAAAAGAACCACCTGTTCATCATACCATAAATAAAAATATGCTATCGATTAAAATACTCAATTGCTTCTCCGGGTTATTCCCAATGTCGTCTTCATTTACCGATCATTATTGCTGCACCCAAAACTCCACACTCAAGTCCGTCAGTGTGTTTACCAGCTTTGTCCCCGGCTTTTGTTTCAGTGGTACATTCCTTTGCTGTGGTGTAAACCGGTAGCCTTTGAAGCGGCTGTTTATGCCTGTTGCTACAGTAAAGGTGAAGGGCTTTCCGGAGCGGTTGGTCAGCACCAACACCAGCTTGCCGTTTGGCGTTTTGAAAGCCATTATCCGATTATCAGTCCGAATGACATCTTCCTCAACATGATAACGAACCGAATTCCAGGGCATGTATTTCAGAAATCCTGCCAGCGCATTAAAGTTGGGATGATTAAAGTCCCAGTGTCCCTTTTTTATGCCGGTAAATTTGGTAAAATTGTTGTCGTCTTCCGGCCGCCAGAAACCAAGCGAATAACCGGATGCTTCTGCGTTGTAGGTGGGCTTCAGGGCATGCAGCCAAAACCAGGTTGGTGAATTGGCAAAGGTCAGCCAGTTCATGACACTTTGCGCCGTGTTGACAAACAATGTATCACTGGTGCCGGTAAAATATTCAAACTCGTTTTGGTACACATATTTGCCGTTGGTGTTCTCTTTCCATTCTGCACTGTCGGCAATGACCGTATTGGAGTTCTGGCCAATGCGGTGCAGCACCCATGCATCCACATAAGAAAGTGCTGTGGCATCCGATTGAACCAGTTTGCCAATGGCCCCCAGGTGCCCGTCCCAGGCATCCACCATAATCAGGGCTTCCGGCGCCATCTTTCTCACCTTTGGCGCTACTGCTTTGAAAGCTTTGTGGTAAGCCGCCGGCTCGTACCAGCAATGGGAGTAGCTCTGCCCGTTCAGGTTCTTATGCGGCGCTTCGTTTTGCAAGCCCCACATCGAAATCTTCAAACCTGATTTTTGCAAATACCGGATATCATCAGCCAGTGCATCACCAAACTGGTTAAGAAAAACAGTATCGGTGCTCCTGATGGTTCCGCCAATATAACTATTGGTAGATTTCCAATATGGGGCCGGCGACCAGTATTCCATCGCCAATCCTTCCATGCCGGACTGCTGCATCATTTCTTTCAAATCCTGCAACTGATTGGGATACCGTTCTACAATACGGGAACGGGTGCTATCCAGCCCCCGGAAGTATAAACCCATCGCCAGCCGGCAGTACCGGAAGCCTTTCAGCAGCTCTTTGTAAAACCGTTTTCGCTCCTGTGCCACAAGGTTATTGGGCACCGCCACCACTTTGTCGGGCAGACCGATGTTGCCGGATCCGATGGCATCATTTTGTATTTCCACGCCAAGGCCCCAGATGGTTTGCCGCGGCGCATTCAACAACACTTTGTATTTGCCGACAGCGCCGTCCTGTGCAAAAGCGGTGCAGCTATAAGCAATAAGAAAAAAGAACAGGTTTGTTTTCATGTTTGTACCCATTATGCATAACACCTCACTTCATAAATCTGGGCGGAAGGGTCACCATTGGTTGCCTGAACGTTTATACGTACCTTTTTGGTGGCGATGCCCTGCGGCAGGATATGGCGGCGGTGACGTTGATAATTGTTTTTTATTTCCAGTATCGTCTCCCATTTACCTCCCATCCATGCAGAAATGGAGTAATCTTTCGGGCATTGCGCATCGCGATAGAAAGGGTCGTAGGCATGATACTCCCGAATAAGGTGCCCCGGAAACACAAGGATGATTTCTCCAACGTTTTTTTCTTTCTCCCACTCCAGTTGCAGCCATTGCGTCAGCGGCAGGTTAGGGTCCGACTTCCAAAGGTTGGTGAAGCGGTGCGGACGGGAAACGCCGTTAACAACATTCTGTGGACCATAGCAAGGCTGTGCCGGGTGAATGCGAAAACTAAGGGAGTGTCCGTTTCCAAAGCGTCGCATCCTTTCCTGACTGATTTGATACATAGCCAGGTTGCCGCTTTCAATTCTTCCCGCAATTGGCCATTCGACGTTTGTATTAGGCAATAAGTCCAGCCGCACATACTGCCCTTGCGGTGCCTTGCTTAAATTAAGGGGCCAGCTAATCCAATTCTTACCCGGAGGCACCTGCAACGTTGCTTCTGCCAGTGTACGCAGTGAACAGGCACGGTAATCCCAGATGTGGTCGGCGGCACGAAGCTGTACCTGTACTTGCTGTGTGGTGCCGGACGTGTTGTGTAAGAACACTTCTATTTCATTGATGACTGAGGTGCCAATAGCAATCAATTGCCCCCTTCTGTTTTCAAGGCGTTCGATCAGGTACTGTGGCTGATCGCGCCAGAATTTTAATCCCTCATGAAAACCTTTGCTCTCCGGCCCTGCACCGTAGAGCAAGGCTTCGCTGCTGGCAGAAACATGGGCCTGCAGGGCAATATCTTCTTGCTGATTGTTTTTATAATTGGGCAAAAAACAACCGTCTTTCAACAACTGTTGCTGAATGTCGTGAATGGCATTTTTAGGTGCATCCGTTATAGCCATATTTTTTTGAAGGGCTATAGCCGCCGCCGTACCCGCTGCCTGTCCCATCAACGCCGTTGTATTCATGACCCTTACCGTTCCCAGTGCCGCATGGGTCACACTTACATTTCTTCCTGCCATCATCAGGTTATCCATGTCTTTTGCTATCAGACAGCGCAATGGAATTCCATAAGGCCCCGCATAGCTTTTCACCGCATAGTCCGAAAAGGTAGAATAGTTTTCGTTGCTGGCAGGTTCACTGTGCTCGGCCAGCAAGCCACCCGGTGTATGCAAATCAATGAACCATCCGCCAAAGGCAACTTCATCCGGAAACACAGTGCAATTTTGCGGGTCGTGTTCGGTCATCAGGTATTGCCCCATAATCCGTCGGCTCTCCCGCTTTCCGGGCACCTGCCCAATCCAGTCCAGCGCATAGTTCTTTGTCAGCTCTTTCATTTTGGGATCCCAGTTCTTCATCCAGTCCCATACGCCCAATGCATGTCTTGTGAGTTCATGACGGATTTCTTCGTTCTGGTAAATGGTGTCAAATGGCACACCAATCTCAAGCCACCAGTAGCCACCCCGCTCCTCTTTCGGCAATCGGCCCTGATTATAGAAAAATCCGGCATCTTCGTAATGCATGGCCCAATCAGGAGCTTCAAAAGGTACGGGCCTTCCCACGTTTTTTGTTTTAAAATGAATGGAACTTCCCATCACGTCCTTGCTACTTTTTTCCGGTGCATGCGGCTCGCCAAATTCCTCCTTGCTTTCGCTCCCCAGCCGCCACTCGCATCCAGTCAATGCCGCCACAATACCGTCGCCGGAACAATCAATAAAGGTTTCTCCTTCAACCAGCAATTCCGTTTCAGCATTGAGCACACGTGCCTTTACCGCCTCTATTTTCCGGCCTTTTTTCACAACGTCAAACACCTCTGTATTGACATGGATGGTCAGGTTCGATGTTTGTTGTGCCAAGTTGTACAGCACCATATCCCACACGCTGTTCGTCCAGCCGTTCTCAAAAATCTCTTCGTGGTTCAGGGCCCGCTCTTCAATCAGCAGTTCAGAGATGATGCCTGTTTCCCGGGCATAGGCATGAAAGGCGGCGGCACCGTGCGGCGTTACCCTAACTTCGGATGAACTGTTGCCACCAAACACTGGCCGGTTTTGAAGGATACAGGTTTTTACACCCAGCCGTGCAGCGGCTACAGCCGCACAAAAACCAGCTAAGCCTCCGCCAACAACGACAACTTGGTATTGCATGTTCCGTTTTTCCATATGGTATCAATCATTTAAAGTAATGGTTTCCTTTTCAGTTACTACTGCTAACGGTGCCACTTCGGGCTTCCGCACCAGTGCTAAAATCACCATTCCGATTAGGAGCAGTACACCCGCAAATAAGCCAATAAGCCAGGCATGTTCGCCACCTAAAAAAGCCAACGCCAAAATCAACGCCGATAGCGCTGCAATGCTGTAACCCAAAATGCGGGCGGGAAAGTAAGCAATGGAGCGGTCAGTTGGAATAGCGGCTTCTTTCTTGCGAGCCTTGCGAATTTGTATAAAACCCTCGCTGTTGCTTTTTGCCGTTAGCTCCATAACGGTCAAAATCAACAGTGGTACCAAAAGGCCGATGGTTACCTCTATCACCTGTGCATGCCTGTTGTAAAATTGTATGTAAGGATTAGCCGATTGTGTTGGAATGGCAAATTTTACCAAAGCCGCAGCGATAAAAGTGCCGACGGTAGAATACCAGACAGCTTTTTGCTTTATTCTGCCAAAATACAGTCCCCATAAAACCGGCAGCACCATTGCCACGGCTAATAAGCCAGTAATGGTTAAAATCACTTTCTCCGCACCACCAACATAAGGAATCACCAGGGCAAGGCAAATGATGACAGCACCAATCAGAAAAGAACTGATTCTGCCCACGAGCACCAGTTTTTTCTCCGATGCGGCAGGATTAATTATGAGCTTATAAAAGTCATTTGTGACAGCACCGGCATACACATTTACCTCTCCGTCAATATAGCTGGCGGCCGAGGAAAACATGGCAGCGAGCAATAGTCCCATCATCCCTGCCGGCAGCACCGCTGCACAGGCCAGTACGTATGCCTGCTCAGGAACAGCACCGGGGTTCATGACCCTGTAAATCATGGGAGGAAGCATCCAAATGATTGGACTGACCAGGTACAACGTTCCAAACAGATAGGATGATTTTTGTGCATTGCGTGGACTGCTGACAGCCAAAAAACGTTGAATGAAGACCCATTCCCCGCCCAGCTTGAACGTATGCACGAAAATCCAACCAATCAGGAAAAGATACGTGAAGCTGCCGCTTGCCGGTGAAAGGAAGTTGTCGGGTACAGCCGAAATAAATTGCTGCACTCCGCCCACTTTTGCAAAACAAAGAGGCACTACAAAAAGCACGGTTGCCGTAAGCACCACAAATTGTATAGCATCAATAATAAGCACTGCCCACAAACCGCCACTCACGGTATAAACCAGCATCAATAAACCCGAAATAACGATGGCAAAAGCTTTGGAAAGATGGCCGGTTTGAGGGTCAGCAAGCAGATGCGAAGGCGACAAAGCAATCAGTGAAGATACCAGGGTGGCAAAAGAATACAGGGCTACCCCCATGGCAACGATCTTGAACAGCATTCCGATCCATGTATAAAATTGTACAGCTTCTCCACCAAAACGCATATTGACGTAATCACCCACGGTGGTAATGCCAAGAGAAGCCCATTTTTTTGCAAACAGTTTTCCTACCAGAAAAGAACTGATGCCGGAGCACATACAAATGCTGACAGCCACAAGGCCCTGCTTGTAGGCGATGCCACCCCACACCACAAAGGTCCCGGCCGAAAAGGCGCTCATAAATGCCGATAGCCCAGATAGCCACCAAGGTGATTGCTTTTTTACAGCAAACATGTCGGCCGAGGTTTTGTTTTTCTTTGACAGGATACTGCCGATGTACAGGATGCCGATGCCGTAAATAAAAAGAATGATATAATCTGCAAGTACCATGTCAACAAGTTTGGGTTTATTGATTGTAACAGCGGATTTGGAACAATGCTGCAGGTATGTTATCGGCAGGATGTTGCATACGCAGTGTTAACGAATTGGTGTGTACTGCGTCATCGAATACGATAGTACATCTTGTCTGGTGATTGTCTTCCTTCCGGTATACCACCGTGCCGCTTTCATCCAGCACCTCGAAATGACGGATGCAAAAAGGCATTACATTTTCCGGGTGTGTCATCAGCACAGTTTCCATCGGGTGATCAAAGTCTGTATCGAAGCAAAGCTCTATTCGCTTGATGATTTGCTGTTCGGGCCATTGCAAACGAATGGCAGGCTGCGGGTCATCCCAAGCCGCCATCCAGGCATTGGGAGCATTGGTAGAACGGGCAATACCGTTCCGGATATTTTCAACGTCAAAGGCAGATAAGGCAGGATTAAATTTCAACGCAACACTTTCACCGGCAGGCCGGCGTTTGGGCACCCAGAATTCAAAACTGTCCACACCAATATCATCGGGTGCATTTTGTCGTCCATAGTTGGAAACCGCTTTGTTTACCGTGTTGAACAAAGACAAAATACCGGTCATCCTTTGGTGCGAAGTGGCTACCTGTACGTTCTCATTTTTCAGAAAAACAAGATAGGCATATTGAGCCTGCTTAAAGACCGTCTCCCATTGTAGCTGAAAGCAATTACGGCCTTGCTGCAAACTAATTTTTTTCCTCTCCAGTACCTGTTCCGGAGTGTAGTTCTTGTAGGAAGCAGCAATACGCAATTCTACTTCCAACTCTGTTGAAACATCTGTGAATGCATGCGCAATAATAACGGGCACCGCACCTTTGGAAACAGGAAACATTTGCGCAATGGATTCATGAAGAGCAACCTGCCCGTCTTCACGCAATTCTTCTATTACTGCAACAGAACTGGGAAATAACGATGCGGTTTGCACCATGTCATCCTTGTCTTTCAATCTAAGCCACGGAATATAATGCCCGGTGCGTATCAAGGCTTGTTGCAATTCGGGAAGATGATGTTGTGTAAGCAACTCTTTTGGCTGAAGATTTTTTTGACGGCACAAGGCTGCGGCTTGTCCCACAGCTTGTCCCACACAGGCACTGGTTCCCATTACCCTTGTAGAGCCAAACGCAACATGGCTGGCACTGATGATGCGGCCTGCTAAAAAAAGATTGCTGATGTTTCTCGAATACAAACAGCGGAAGGGAATGTGATAAACACCTTTGCTGTGCCATTGGTTGCAGCCCGGTTTTTCACTGAACACGCCATCTGCCGGATGCAGGTCGATGCTCCAGCCACCATACGCAACAGCATCGTCAAATTCCCGCTGCTCCACAATGTCCTGCTGCCTTAACATGTAGTCACCTTCAAAACGGCGGCTCTCCCGCTTGCCTGGTATCATACCCACCCATTCCAAAGTAAGGGTTTCCGCTTCAGGAAATTCGCCGCTGTTTTTTATGTGGTTCCAAACACCGTACACCACTTTCCATAATTCCCATTTAATTTCTTCTGTCTGGTGCACGGTATCCAGCCGGCCGCCATATTCTATCCACCACAACCGGCAACCGTAATCTTTTGCATTAAAGCTGCGGAAACGTGGTATCCGGGCTATATCTTTCAATGCAAATGCCGGCGGTACAAATTGAACCGGCTTTCCAACATCTTTTGAATAGAAATACAGGGAGTGGCCCAGCAACTCGCCGTACTCTTTTTCAGGGGCAAACAGCTCACCAAATTCTTCCTTGCTTTCGGCGCCCATGCGAAAGGCGGCTCCGGCTAAAAACCCCACAATGCCATCGCCCGACGCATCCACAAAAATCGGTGCGGTTAAGCGGTATTCTGTTTGGTTTTGTGTGCAGACGGCATTGACTGCCTGTATGGTGGCTTCATCCTTTTTCTCTACATTGTAAACAGCGGTATTTAGAAGCAGGGTTATATTGGGTTCCGCCACGACTTTATCCAACACAAGCGCATCGAACAGCACTGGATTGCCTTCCGGATTACGAAACGTATTCTCCACCAGAAGTTCATCTATCACACCACCTTCTCTTGCCCAACGATTGTTGTTGCCCATGTGAGAGGTGGCACCTAAGACCCACAACCTAACTTCACTGGAAGCGTTGCCGCCCAGTACCGGCCGGTCTTGTACCAGCACAACGGTACATCCGGCACGAGCCGCGGCGATGGCAGCGCAGACACCGGAAAGCCCGCCTCCCACAACAACCACATCACATTGAAAATGAACGTAGGGCAGGGTTCTGGAGTATGCATTCTCTGATTTAATCATTCCTCAATTTTTTACTTCTTTATAAACCGTTTTGTGCTTTTGCAGACATTGTTCTTTGGCAGATACATTTCGGGTAAAACTCAAGTGCCTTGCTTATTTGCTGATGGAATCTGTAAATTTCGACTGGCCATACTGGTTGAACGTTGCCATTCGGAAATTGTATGTTTTTTGCTCTGACAGTCCATCAACAAGAAAATGGGCTATCTGTGCGGCCGTCACATTTTTTGTAAGCCACCGGGTAGCTGATGGCTCTTTGTATTCCACAACATAGCCGATTGCTTTTTTTACAGGTTCAAAGCAAAGCAGTGCCTCCTTTCCGTTGCGTAAAATGCCTTGCAGCGTGGGCGGCTCCGGCAGCTGATTTCCATCGGGAACCACAGTGTGTTCTTCGGACCACTCGGTATGATAGTTATTGTGTTTAACGGCTTTCATACGGAAGAAATAACGCTTGCCGTTAACCAGGTCGGGTACGAACAGCACACCTTTTGTTGTTGACTGTACGGCGCGGGCCTTAGAGTAATCCCCTGCGATTGTCGAATACTGCAATTGAAAGAGGTAATCAATATTCATGGTTGCATAGCCAACAAAAAAGCCCTTATCGGCCGGCTCTGTGTAGTAGATAACCGGCGGAGGCAATCCTGTACCGATTTTTATTTTTTCACTTTGCGATGCTTTGCTTTCTACACCGTTGCTGATGCCAGTCACGGCCACGGTATAGGTTTCATCAACAGCAAGATTTGGAATATCAATAAAATGATTTCTTGTTGGTGTTGTTTCCGACGTCAGGCCTTCTTTACCATACCTGACCTTATAATCCGTATCAGGATTTTGCGGCTCAACGACGATCCGAATCGCTCCTTTATCCAGAGAAATGTAATCATACTGCATTCGAACGCCATTTGCATACCGGATAGTTGGCGGCTCCGGCTGCTTTATTAACAGGATGGTGTCATAGACAGAATAACTAAGGGGTGATATAAGGGAAAACTGAACAGACGAAAGATCTTGGTAACGTTTCCATTGAAGCCGCTTTTCCATTTGCTGGTCGCCTGGGTTGATGACCGGAAGTTGCTGAAACCCACCTTCCACTATCTGCCCTTTTTCATTATATCCTTTCCACACAAGTAGGTAACCTTTTAAGGAATAAGCGGGCAAATCAAGCAGCGTTCGGGGATGGATGGTGACGTAGCTAGTGGGCGGATTGCCTTCCTTTGTTGTTCTTACCTCCATCTGTTTAACGGGGGCATATTCTTTCCGCAACGAATGATAGGCTTTCTTTTTTTGCCGGAATACGTTCACCACGCCCCATGGTCTGTTCTCCGAAAATTCCTTGGTACCCACATAACTGCTCCGGTAATCATTCCACGTCCAGATGGCACCTCCCACCAGAAAAGGCTTGAAGCGAAGGGAATCCATCATGCCTTTTGCGTCAATATCCGCATTGAGATTTTCCTCGATTTGGTTATATCCATACTCCGAATAAAACAGAAGTTTCTGGGGATGAAGCTGATGCATTTTATCTGCCAGCATACCAATGCCAGTTCCGTATTTGTTCACCAAACCGAAATCAGAATAGTCAATAATATCCTTGTCACGGTCGGCCGTGTGGCTGACAACATTGACAAGGCGGGTTGTATCCAGAGTTCTCACGAATTTTATGGCAGCTTCGACATACGCCATGGCGCCAGGCACCTGGCCAATTTCATTTCCAACACTCCACCCAATAATGCTAGGGTGATTATAATGCCCGGTTACCAGCCGGTGCAACCATTCTATCGGGACCGGATTCTTTGCATCAACCAGGGTACTGTAACCCCATACCGGAATTTCTTCTATAATTAGCATGCCTCTTTCGTCGAGGTAGTCAAGCAGTTCTTTGTGAAAAGGAAAATGCGCCAGCCGGGCCATGTTGGCACCTGCTGACCGCATCATATCAATATCTTCCTTTATTCTCCACAAAGGCAGGGTATTTCCTGTCGTACGGTCATCCGGAACCAGGTTGAAACCCATCAATCTTACAGATTCACCGTTTAATTTAAACGTTCCATTTTTTGCATCTACCTCTACTTTGCGCAAACCAAAACGATCGCTTTTCTCGTGTATAACTGCGTTTTTACTTTTGATCGAAACTTTACAATTGTATAGATAAGGGTCATCGAAGCTCCAGAGATGTACCTGCTCTTTTGGCAATGTTGCGCTAACAAAAACTTCATGGGTGGCTTGAGAAGGTAAAACAGCGGAAAATGGCAGGTTCAGCGATGTGCCTGAGGGCAGATGAATTTGCACCTCACCTTCCACGTTCATTGCCTGCTTTCCTGTATTTACTACATTAACACCGACTGTTATCACCGCTTTTCTTTCAGCCAGATTGAGAAACGGAGAAATATGCAGACGTTCAATGTAAACCTGGTTGGTGGTCACCAGTGTGACAGGCCTCCTGATACCGCCCCAATTCCAGGGTGCTCCTACTCGAAAGGAATTATCCACGCGTACAACCAGTGTATTTTTCCCGGCTTTGTTGAGAAAAGAATTGACAAAAAACTGGAAAGGAAGAAAGCTGCTGTTGTTGTCTCCAAGGTACTTTCCATTTAGCCATACTTTGCTCCCTCCGGACACGGCTTCAAACAAAAGTCGGACAGCTTTTGCTTCTGCTAAAAAATTCGTGGTAAACGTTTTGCGATACCAGGCCTTGCCGGCATAATGTGCATACTCGTTTCGTAGATCCCAGTTTCCCGGCACTTCCATGGTATCCCAATTCGCATCATTCAGCGCCGGGGCAAACCAGTTGTCTGCTTCGCCTCTGTCGTTTGGATCTGTTTTAAATTTCCAGTCACCGTTGAGAGATAAAATGGTTTCACCTTTCTCCTGTGCACACAACACAAACGGGATAAACAACCAAAAAAGCAGTGCCGTACACTTCATCAGGAATTCTTTTTTCTTTGTTTTTGCTAAACAAATAAGAGCATCAGTTGTAAATAAACTGTACCGTTACTGTTGAAGCGGCATTCACCTTAGCACGTATCCATTGGGCGGAAAATCCATCTTCAAATACATGGTAGGCATATTTGCCGGGTGATATCTTTATCTTTTTGTACTCGCTCCATTTGTTGTTACTGAGGTAATCCACTTCCACTGTAACTACGATTTCGCTTGCGCCATGATTGGTGAGATGCACCGTCTTTTTATCAAAGCCGTTCATCAGGTAGGGGTCAGAAATGTCACCGGCTTTTACTACCGTTTCATACCAGGGACCACCCACTCCTTTTGGCTTTCCGAAATGCCATAGTTCATCCATGTTACCGAACCATAAACCAGATTGCGGCTGTCCGCTAGAATGATCGGCTTGGTCGCTGGCCATGACAAACATCCCCCGCCACGAAATAAAATCCGGTACCATGCGCAGGTGATTACTGATAGGACGGATGCCCATGATATTCCCTCCATAACTTATGGTAGGCAGCTCGTAAAAGATGCCATGTGCATCCATCAGGTACCGTTCCGTGTTGGCTTCACGGATGCGCATCCATTCAGTGTTCCAGGCATGGTCGTAGGCATAACTTGCTTTGGGTAAGCGATAGGTTTTCCATACGCCGTTCTTTAGAAACTTCAGTATAACTGAAGACTTGTCCCAGCCTGTTGCATACACATTGCTTCCATACACTTTGCTGCTCCAGTGCTTACCAGCGATTTCCACATATGGGTTTCTATCCAGGATGGTCCATTTGCTTCCATCCCATTCGGCCAACCGGCCTGCCTGCCGCTTACCTGAAAAGTCTTCTTCGTAGTACGAATTGTTGGCAACAAACACCTTTCCGGCTTCGGTAAAGGCACCTTTAAAATGCACCTGTGCATCTTTTGGAATTTTCAAATCTTCAACAAGGTCGTACAACCTTCTACTCTTAAGCGTATACACATTGGTTTCGTAAAACAATCCTTCCATGGTCAGGTAATACACCATCGAATCCGGCTTGGTTAGATGCCTGATGGTAGCGGTCAGCCGCTCTTTTTTCAGGTCATCCAGAATACGCACATTACCTGTCGTGTCGATTAGGTAAGGTCCAATCATGACCTGCAGAGATTCTTCATGTATAAAACGGTTGGCATAGGTGCCGGTATAACTCGCCGGATGTTTGCGCATGGCCATGTCGTCGCTAATTTCGTACAAGCCAGGTCCCGAGCCTTTGATGTGAGCCACATATCCTACCGCCCATAATTTATTTGCCCAATTCATTAATGCACCAATGCCGGCCTCCGAACGGTCAGCCATTCCACTTACAACAGCCATTTTGGGAAACACACCGTTGATTGACTGGGGTGGAGTCACTTGTGCCATTGAAACAATGGTCATCAAAATGCAAACAAAAAAAACTGGAAGTAACCTGTAACCATTCGCCATCATATCCTTTTAGTTTATTTCCATTCTGGATTTTGTTCCACCTTTGGATTGGCCCTTATTTCATCAAGTGGAATGGGGAAATATCGGTTCCTTTGTTGCGGGTTGCGGGTTGGATACACATCGTTAACTGCCCTTGGAATCACTGCCATGAAAGTATTGGTACGGCTTAAATCATACCATCTGTCGCCTTCAGCAAAAAATTCCCAGCTACGCTCCTGCAGCACCGCATCAATGAAAGCCTCTTTGCTTAATCCGGTGGCCAAATCATTTAGTCCTGCCCTTCGACGAATAGCATTGATGTATTGATAAGCTGTGGTTGTAGCCCCGTTCAGGCGGGCCTCCGCCTCTGCGGCTATCAGGTAGATATCAGCCAATCGTAAGATAGGAACGTTGGTCCGGTTCCGGTCTCCGTTTGAATTTTTATCCATGTACTTTTTGATCAAAACACCTTTGGGAGTAATGGGAGTTATGTCTTTTTGCGGAACCACTTGGTTACTGCGGTTGATATAGGTGGTATCCAGCAGTTGCCTTCTTTTGTCTGAAGGATTAAAGGATTCGAAGAACGCCTGGTATGCAAATAAAGACCCGAAGGTGGAGTTACCGTAGTCTCTTCCCTGACTATTCCGGGGTCCCGAAAGTCCCATCAGGTATGTAAAGTCTTGTACTGCTCCTGGCTCTCCTTCGAAAGCAAACAACACTTCAGCCCGTGCAAAGTCTTCTTTTTCTACATTATAAAGGTCGAGTACATCCTGCAGCAGACTGTATTTGCCCGAATTGATCACCTGTACTGCTTTTTCTTTTGCCAACTGCCAGTTTTCGCCATACAAAGCAGCTTTGGCATGAAGCGCCATGGCCACTTCTTTGGAGGCCCTTCCTTTGGTAACAGAAGCCGAATAGGAAGGGAGTTTGGCAGCCGCTTCATCCAAATCTTTGTAAATCTGCTTGAAAACATCCGCCTGCGAACTTTTGCCTTGAACCGCATCACTTTCCTGCTTGCTGGGTGTTGTCCTGACGATGATATCCCTGAAGTTTTTTGTTAGGGTAAAATGATAAAAAGCCCTGAGAAATAACGCTTCGCCAATAATTGCATTTTTCCGGCTTTCATCCATTGCAATCTCCGGAACTTTCTCAATTACCCAGTTTGCATTCTCGATGCCTTTGTAACAATATTGCCAGATGCCCTGCGGCCCTTCGAATGTGCGGCCAAAACTTTTTTGCGTGGTATAGTCCTGGTCGTAGCTGAATAAGGTTAATGTATTTCTTCCTACCACAGCTCTGGGATAAGACTGATCGGCACTGAAATCAGAAACCAAGACTGCCGCCGGTCCGTAATAAAGGTCAGCAATAGAACCATAAGCCGCTGTCAGCGCTGCTTCGGCATCCTGTGCACTTTTGTAAAAATTGGTAGTAAAAACAGATGAATAAACGTCTTCCTTCAATTTGCTGCAGGAAGCCAGAAGAGCAACGGCCGATGAACAAAGTATAACTGATTTAAGAATATGTTTCATTACATTGTTGTTGAAGGTTTAGAAATTGGCTTGCAGACCAAATACATAAGATTTAGCAGCTGGGTAAGTACCGTTATCGTAGAACAAGGTATTGGAACTGCTAAAGCTGTTGGATTCGGGGTCCCAGCCTTGGTATTTGGTAAAGGTGAACAAGTTGTTCCCGCTGACGTAAAGACGGACACCTCTGATCCATTTGTAATTCGGCACGGTGTACCCCAGTGTGATGTTTCGTACACGAACAAAAGAATTATCCTCCACCCAACGGTCGGTCAATGGCAGGCGGCCACCCTGAAATCCTTTTACAAAATCATTGTTTGCATTGGTTGGAGACCACCTGTTGGCCAATCCTTTCAGCACATTTTGCTGGCCCAATGGATTTTCGAATGTATAACGAAAGGCATTGAATATTTTACTCCCTTGTACGCCTTGGACAAATCCACTTAAATCAAAACGGCTATAACGAAGGGTTGTGGAAAAACCAAAGAAATAGTTCGGTTGGGCATTGCCAACTATTACCTGGTCTTCAGCAGATATCTTACCATCTCCATTCACATCTTTTACTTTGTAACCACCTATCCTTGCATCATAGCCCGGCATCAACGGCTCACCTGTTTGTGTGATGCCGTTTGAAAGGTACGTTTTGAAAACGCCCATTGGATAGCCAACTTTTAAAATAGAATAGCTGGACCGTGGGGTTTCGTCCTGGATCCCATCGAGTGCCAGCACTTTGTTTTTATTGAACGTGATGTTTCCGGAAGCGTCCCACTTTAGTCTTCCGGTCAGGATGCGTCCAGTCAAGGCCAGTTCAAGGCCTTTGTTTTCAATAGAGCCATAATTGCCTGTAATGGAGGTATAGCCTGATGAAATGGGAATTGATTTTGTAAACAGCAAGTCATCGGTTTGCTTGTTGTAATAATCAGCTACTATGCTGAGGCGGTTGCTAAACAATCCAATATCCAGCCCTATGTTGTATTGGGTTGATTTTTCCCAGCGCAGATCTGGATTGGGTATGCCCGCCGGATTAATGCCGATGGCAAGAGCATTGTTGAAATTATAATCGAACCCCTGCCCGTTTACAGTTGCCAGTGAAGCATAGGGACCAATGGCACCAGCATTTCCGGTAATGCCATAGCTTGCCCTTAATTTAAAGTCACTAAAAACAGTGGATGGCTTTAAAAATTCTTCTTCAATAACTCTCCATGCGCCGGATACAGCCGGGAAGAAGCCATATTTTTTGTTTTCGCCAAATTTGCTGGAACCGTCCACTCTTGCGGTCAGATCCACAAAGTACTTGTCTTTGAAGCCATAACCAATCCGGCCGAGGTAAGAATCCAGACGGGTTTTGCTCCGAAAACTGGAGACAGTTCTGTTGGTGGCATTGGCCGTTGCATAATTTTGCGTAAAGTCGTTACCGAAACCAGATGCACTTTGATTATTGATTTGAAAAATATCTTTTTGCGTACCAAAGACCGCTGTTGCGTTGATGGAATGGTTCTTTTTGTAAGTTGTTCTGTACGTTAGAATGCTTTCATGCAGCAACACATTGGTGTAAGTGCTGTTATTGGCAGCGAATCCGTTTACTGCGTTGGGGTTTGCCAGGGAGTTGGAATCGACAATAGAACGCGGCGAATAGAATTCTCCCAGACCGGAAGCAATGTCCGCATTAAAGCTGGCCCTGTAGGTCAGCCCTTTGAAAATGGTGACATCCAAAAAGACATTGGCTAATGTACGATTGACAGAATTATAGTTTTTGATTTCTAAATCACCCAAAGGATTTACAACTTCCTTGTAGCGGCCGCTATATTGGTCTGCAAATGGGAAGATAGCGCCATTGGATCGGTAGGGCTGAAGCGTTGGTGGTGCCCCAACTGCTCTTCCTAATATCCCATTCCGTGCACTGGTTACATCCAGGTCAGTTCCGCCTGCATTTACCCGGTTCTCGTTTGTTATGGTATAATAGAGGCTTGAACCCACTTTAAAGCGATTGTTAATGGCATGGTCAATGTTGGTACGGAACGCATATCGCTTAAAGTCACTGTTACGGATAACGCCTTCCTGGTTGAAATAGTTAGCACCAAAAGCTACCTGTGTTTTATCGTTTCCGCCTGTTACCGAAAGCTGATGGTTTTGTATGTTGGCCGTCCGGAAAATCAGGTCCTGGTAATTAACGCCTTCGCCCATACTCTTAGGGTCAGCATAGATCATGGAAGGAGCATAAATATCATTTTCAAGCTGTGCAAATTCCGCAGCATTAAGCACCGCCATCTTTTTTGTTGTCGACTGCTGGCCAAAGTAACCGTCATAGGAAACTCTGGTCACCCCTTCCCTTCCCCTGCGGGTAGTAATCAACACCACACCATTAGCTGCCCTTGCGCCGTAAACAGCTGTTGCCGCTGCATCTTTCAATACCTCAACGGATTCAATATCAGATGGATTGATCTGCGAAAGGGGGTTGGCTGCATTGATACCCGAAGTAGCCGAAATTTGAATGCCATCAATTACATACAATGGCTCAGAACTGCCATTGATCGAGTTTGTTCCTCTTATCCTGATAGTGATATTGCCACCTGGCGTCCCGGAATTCTGCCGCATATCCAGACCAGCCACTCTTCCCTGAAGCCCTTGTGCCAGGTTGGCCACCGGCATCACCTTTAGTTCTTCTGCTTTTACCGAAGCCACAGAACCGGTAACCTCTTTCCGGCGCCGGGTTCCATAGCCCACCACTACCACTTGTTCCATATCGGTTGCAGAAATACGAAGGACTACATCGACGGTTGACTGGCCATTGACAGGAACTTCCCTCGCGGTGAATCCTGTTGCCGAAACTAGGAGGACGTCGCCGGAGCCAGCATCGATGGTGAAATCACCTTTTGCATTGGTGGCAACACCTTTATCTGAATTTTTAAGTAAAATATTAGCTCCCTCCACAGGCGACCCCGTTTCAGATGTGACCTTTCCCCGGACAGGACTAGTTTGTGCTTGTGCTGTAAAGAACGATAACCCTGACAGGCAGGCAAAAAGGAAGAATACAAAGCGTCTGTACCTCATATAGCTTTTATTTAGTGGTTTAAAGCAAGCGATTTAAATACACTTCAACAAGATAGTTGAGAGATAGGTGTACTTTTAAATTAGATTCTGCTGTGAAAGTAATTGTAAAGGTGAAATATTCAGTTTAATTTGGACCTGCGAACATATTTTTTCTATCACAACCGTTTGCGGAAACGTTTGTGATAGTTATCTGAAAAACTGTAAACACTGCCCATGCCGAGAATAAATTGTACGCGTTGCCATAAAACAGAAACCGTGTTGAAATCCGGGTTCGTCAGGGGCAAACAGCGCTTTTTTTGCAAGGAATGTAAATTCCATTTTACGATCTTCCATGAGAGCAGGAAAAAAAATGGAGACCTAAAAAAGCATCAAACAACCATTGTTGACATCGCCAAAGCCGTTGGCTATTCCACGTCGACTGTTTCCCGTGCGTTGCACGACCATGAAGACATCAGCCTGCAGACCCGGGAGGCCATCAAGCTGATTGCTGCTGAAATGAATTATCAACCGAACCTTCTGGCACAGGGTTTTGCTAAAAAACAAACCAATACCATTGGTGTAATTATTCCCAATCTTGAAACGACGTTTTTCTCAATTATGCTGATGGGAATCCAAAAAGTAGCGACCGCCTACGGGTATAATGTAATGATTTGCCAGTCCAACGAATCGTACACGGCAGAAATCACGAACATTCAGACCCTGATGTCAAACTGGATTGACGGCCTTCTGATTTGCCACTCCATTGAGACGGAAACGTTTGAACACATCCGTTTACACATGAACAAAGGAATCCCGATCGTTCATTTTTACCGGGTGTGTATGGAGACCAATACACCGAAAGTAGTTGCCTATGATACAAAAGGCTCCGAAGAGATAATTGATCACCTGATTCAGCAAGGCTGTAAAAGAATCGCCATCATTGTTGGTGCCAACCATTTATTGATTACAAAAAACAGGCTGAAAGGTTACCAAAATGCTCTAAAGAAGAATCATCTGCCTTATGATGATAAATTAGTTGCCTTCACCAAGTTTACACGTCAATCCACCATTCAGGTGATTGATGAATGGCTTCAATTGGAAGTGAAGCCAGATGCTATTTTTTCGATTTCAGACAAATGTGCTGTTTATACCATCCTCCACTTAAAAAGTAAAGGCATTCGTATACCGGAAGAAATTTGCGTAGCCGGGTTCGGCAACGACCCAATGGGAGAAGTCATAGAACCCGGATTGACAACATATGATTCGAAAACACTAAAAATCGGCGAAACAGCAGCAGAACTTTTCTTCAACCAAGTACTGAATGACGACAATCAGGTTAAACAAATAAAAACGATAAAAGGCAATATCATCATCAGGGGCTCGAGCATAAGAAGGTAAGCTGGATGGCTTTTCAACGTTGTACGAAGTGGCCGGTACAATCAACAGCCTCTCTTTCCTATTTTTAAAGGAAGGCTTGAAATAAATTTTCCAAATCGACTTCGCTTTGTTTTTCCTTTATGCCTCTTCTGCTTCTTTACTACCATTCAACTGTTCTTTCTTCTTAAAGGAAGACAACAAGCTAGCGAGTTCGCGTTTTGTTTCCCTATCGAAGCTATCAAGGTAGCTTTCTGTCGTTTTGATATTAGTGTAGTTGTACAAGCAGCTAACGTATATTCTGATGAAAGCTTTAAAGCCATTTATCCTAAAAAAATATACTTTTTTAATCTGAAATCCGGAGATGATCGAATATTCTTATTATGCTATGCACAACATTGTTGAATGATGATCCTCGTTGTCCATATGTTTTGTAATCCCATCCCGTTTCGGTAATTCCGGTTTATGGTGGTGGTCATTCAAACACAAAGCAACTCTTAACTCGTACCCCTTGCCGGGTTTGGAAATGATAGTAACTGTCCCGTTAAACAGATCGGCCCTGCTCTTGATATTTTTAATTCCTACCCCGTCGATTTCCTTTAAGAAATCACTTCCCGCGCCGTTATCCGAAATAAGCAGGATTACTTCATTAGCAACGAGGCTTAAACTGATAACAGCTGTGGTGGCGGCAGCATGTTGTAAAATGTTGTTTACTTGTTCCTGCACTATGCGAAAAATAGTCAGTTGCAGTCTTTCATTTAGGCATGTTTCATCAATCCCATTGGGTGCAAATTGTATTTTTATTGGAGGTATGATAGCCACGTCATCCAGTAAATTATTTATACTGTTAAACAACCCAAAGTGCGTTCCCGGGCTTGCCAGTGTTTTGGAAATTTTTCTAATCTCGGCTATAACATCTACTATATAATCGGATGACTTTTTGAGAAACATCTCCCGCCGCACCTCATCAGTTTTTGCCAGGTCGATATAAAATTTGGCAGCACTAAGTATCTGGTTCAAATTTTCGTGCAGTTCCCTTCCAATAGCTGCCCGTTCTTTTTCCTGGGCGGTAAGTACTGCAGCAGTAATTTCACTTTGCTTTGCATGTCTTTCCTGCACTAATTTATTTTCCAGTAACACCCTTTGGGTTACATCGTGAACTATACCATACAAACCGGTGGCTTTGCCTATTGAATTAAACTCATGTTTACCTTCCAAATAGATATGGCGGATTGACCCGTTTGCATGTACAATACGATAGTGGACGGAAAGATCGCAAAGCAGGTCCCGGCATTCTTCCATTTTTTTGATTACAAACGCTGAATCTTCAGGATGAACATATCCTAACCCGCTTTCCTGCGATTGCCGGTTTTGGTCGGGCGGAAGCCCGTATATCCTGCAGAGCTCATCTGAGCAACGAACCATATTGCTAGCAAAATCCAGTTCCCAGTTTCCCATGTGAGCTAATTCCTGTGCCCTGGCAAGTCTTCCTTCATTTTGAATGAGCTGCTGTGTTGTCTCCATTTTCTGTCGCTGATCCTTTGCGTCTTTTAATGCTCGCAACACTTTAGGATTCAGGGTAAATAATTTATCCTTCAGCACATAATCAGTAACCCCCGTCTTAATAAGTTCAATAGATTTTTCCTCACCAATGGTTCCGGAAACAAAAATAAAGGGAGTGCCGGGAGCCAGTCTTTCACGTATTTCAAAGGCTGTCGGGCCATTAAACGACGGGAAGGTGTAATCAGACAGAATAATGTCGGGAATAAACTTTTCAAGCGCCCTGCAATACCCTTCTTCATTTTTAACTGTTTCGGAAATATAAAATATACCCCCGGCCTTTAATTCATTTTGGAGCATTTCCAGGTCATGGGCATCATGCTCTGCAATTAGTACCTTAATAGGAGCTTTCATATTTTCCATTATTGTGGCAGTTGGTTTACAATCATCCAGTATAGTCCCAATCCAGAAACTGCCCTTTGGAATTCATCAAACTCAACCGGCTTCACTACATAGCTGTTTACGCCAAGGTCATAAGATTTTTTAATATCAGGGTCTTCTTGTGACGAAGTAAGCATAACTACAGGTATGCTTTTTGTGCGTTCATCAGCTCGCAGTCGTTGCAGCACTTCTATTCCATCCACCTTTGGCATTTTCAGATCAAGCAGGATAACTTTGGGTTTGTTTTCCATGCCTCTACCGGTATACTCCCCTTCAGCAAAAATGAAATCGAGAGCAGCAGCGCCGTCTTTAACATGTAAAAGCTTGTTAGCCAGGCCGCTCTTTTTTAACGCATTGATTGTCATTTCTGCATCACTGGCATTATCTTCTACTAGAAGAATTTCTACTTCCGTGGTCATGGTGTTATGATTTATTTAATGTAAAATGGAATATGGCACCTTCGTTTACTTTGGCCCGCGCCCAAATGCGACCCCCGTGTTTTGAAATAATGCGGTGGACCAGCGCCAGGCCAACTCCGGTGCCTTCAAATTCTTCATCGGAATGCAGTCGCTGAAATACACCAAAGAGTTTACTGGCATAACGCATGTCGAAACCTGCGCCGTTATCCTTTATAGAATACGTAATTTCGTCGCCTGTTATTTCAGAACTTATATCAATGACCGCCGTTTCTTTTTGATTGGTATATTTAACAGCATTGGAAATTAAGTTTAGCCAAACCTGCTTAATCGCCATGTTATCGGCCCGGGCAGGTAATAATTCCCGTACATAAAACTCTATGTTACGATCGCCCTGCTCATTTTTTAATTCACTACAAATGTCACTAACGATTTCATGCATAGGGACATTGGATTTGACCAGTTCTCTTCTGCCTACCCGTGAAAAAGTAAGCAGGTCATCAATAAGCTGGCCCATTTTACTGGCATGGTGAACAATATTATTCATTAGCCGGTTTGATTCCGGATCCAGCTGCGTGGCAAAGTTGGACTTTAGCATATTGGTGTAGCCGTTAATAGCCCGTAAAGGCGCCCGCAGATCGTGGGAAACGGAATAGGAAAAGGACTCCAGTTCTTTATTCGCATTAATGATCTGTTCTTCCGAATTCTTTAGATCTTTAATGACGGTCATCAACTCTACTGCCCTTTTCTCTTTCTCTATATTTTGGTGCTCCAACTTTATATTGGCGATAATCAATTCACCAGCCCTTTTTTCTTTCTCAATATTCTGAAAAGCAAGTTCGTTGTTTGCTACAATCAGTTCTGCAGCACGTTTTTCTTTTTCGGCATTCTGAAAAACCAATTCTTTATTAGCAATGGCTAATTCCGAAGCCCTGTCTTCTTTTTCTTTATTTTGAAAAGCCAGTTCCTGATTAGCTGTGACCAGTTCTGCGGCCCGTTTTTCTTTTTCGGTATTTTGAAATGCGAGTTCTTTATTTACATGTATAAACTCTGCTTCAGATTTTTTTCTGGCAGTAATATTCCTTGCAATTTTGGAAACCCCTATTATTACTCCTGCACTGTTCTTTAAAGGAGAAACAGTGAGTGAAACATAAAATTCGTCACCGTTCTTTTTAATACGCACTGTTTCAAAATGATCAATAATTTCATTATTGCGTATTCTTTCCACGATATTCTTTTCCTCATGCAAAAATGCCTGGGGTATCAGCATAGTAATAGGTTTGCCTATGGCCTCCTCTGCCAGATAGCCAAACATATTTTCACTTCCCTTGTTCCAACTCGTTATTGTTCCGTCAAGCGATCTGCTGATAATTGCATCTTCTGATGATTCTACTATTGCCACCAGGTGTGCCGTGTATGTTTCGTTTTGATATTTATTAGCCGTAATGTGAGCAGAGAGTTCTATGGCCGAAACAGTTTTTTCGGACTTTTGAGCGGCTAATTGTTTTTCAACAGGGTTGGAGTGTTTCATAGTTTAGGATATTAATAAACATTCATCGCTAGCTACAGATTTTATAAACTGCTTTGCATAAAACAACAGGAACTGCTCTGAGAGGGTACTGGTGATTTTCAGAGTAATACCTGAAATGACTCAACAATACTTTTTCTCAAATGTTTGCTTGCCTGTACAAAGAAGTGCTTGCCTGATGGTAATGTTAGTGCTTACCTGAAATATTGATGAACCAGGTAATTGCAGAAGTCCTGGCTCCGGATAAAATATCAGTTGTTTATACTTTAAAGCAATTGAAGATACTGGTATTAAACAATTGTGCGGGTTTTATTTTGCAATTTAATCACTCGACAGTTAAACGGCCATATGAAGTGTTCATGGATAAATACGTATGATACCTCATGCAATTCCACAGTAAAAATATTTTTCCAGAATTTATAAGCAATTAATAACTCCGCTGAAATCTTTTTTATTTTTCTTAAGTATTAAAACGAATGTTTTTGGATCCGGATATAATCATTCTATTAATTATTACTCATTCTGTTTATAAATACAGGGTGAAAGTATATACTTCTTTACACAATACCCGGTTATTATGTCCAAACACACCTGGAGGTCGTTAATCAATCTTTTAGCCAGGTTAGTACTGTAATATATTATCTACTCCAATTTTTTCATATGAAAGGTTCAGACTCAAGTAGTCAGATCGGCTGGCTCAATATTTCTACTATCTGAAATATAAAGTTTTGCGGCAGCGAAAGATAAACTCAAGAACAAGCCCCTGGCACCTCTAAAAAAACCAAATGGAACTTACACATTTTACGCCCTTCCCGTTAATAACCCCTGTAGGCATATTGTGATCCTTGTTGGCAACCAACTCGATTTAGGCTGTTAAAAAGTCTAAATTAATTGACGGAGCGTAAACATTATAGGTATAAACACTGTCTGTTGCGCCAGATCCTGTAAAACAATATGGCAGGAGACTGATGCTGATTAGCGAATGATTTTCATCAATATTAAAAAGTATGCTGGTGGGTTTGGAACCAGGCTCCCAGGCTGCCTTGTGAGTGAACACCTATGGGATAGAATCCTGTATTATAAGCCGCTAGCGGAACTACATAATTTGGCGCACTGTCAGTGCCAACACTTACCCTAACTGGAACAGCATTGTCATATCCACCGGATGATGTGGAGTGGCAGAACGTAACATCTACCTAACATACAAATGTTTGTATGATGCTGTTCAGTTATGCAAGTCAAATAGATAGCTCACCACCACATTTCAATCTGGTTGAAACCTTACAGCCTTCAGCAGGCTCTTCTCACCGCTTCCAGTTGGCAACGTCTTACAAACTCATTTACTACATTTTTCATAGCCTCAATAGTAACTGGTTTTGTAATTAAATCAGCTTCATACTTTCTCGCAAAGGCTTTATCCGTTTCAGTATTTGAGGTAGTAAATAGTATGACAGGAATATCTTTTAGAGCTTCACTCGCTTTAATGTGTAAAAGCGTTTCTTTCCCATTTAACATAGGCATGTTAATGTCCAGAATTATCAGGCAAGGTAAAGAGTTGCTTTGCCTCATCCGCTCCAGGGTATGTAGGGCTTGCATTCCGTCCGATACATGTTGTATAGTTACCCTGTCAACATGTTTATGAAACAATTCACTCACTAAAAGAAGGTCATCGACATCATCATCCGCATGCAAAATCGTATAACTCGAGCTTATCATTTAGTGTGGTGTTTAGTGGTTACAGCGTTGCAAACTTAAAATACGCGCCGCCACAAAGAATTTTACCAAAGCCCTATTCGGTGAAGTTTGCTCCTTACAGGTTTAAGGGAAGGAAAAGCAAGGTGAAAAATTCTTCAAATCCTTGCATTACTGATATTTTTTACAGGGGCAAGGATTACATAAAAATCATTGTCGTTTCCAAAATTGCTGAATAACTACTGGTCGTTGGTCCTTTGTTTTGTTTCACTCAGCAGACGCTCTTCATAGTAATAGATCCTTTCAACAAGCAAAGGGTTATAAGTTTTAAACTTATAACCCTTTGCTTGTTGAAATCCAACCTGATTTTTTCTGTTTTAACCACGTTTGTAATCAGCGGAAGCAAAGAGCAGGTATCACTATAAAGCCCGGTCTTTACACCTCACCAATGCCAGGGCTACTTATCACTATATTTTTTGATACTTGTTAGCGCAGGGCCTTTCTATTTTAAAGATTTTAAAATAGAAAGGCACAGTGGTTGAGCGGCAATCCAGATACAGTAATCTGGGGCCAGGACTGTTGACATTAAACAGACAGGAAGCTAACGGTGATGCCGCTATTGAGCAAGGTGACGAGCGTATTTTCAACTAAACTCTTGGTGGGACAGATGTCCGGCTACCAACAAAAATCTGACGATAGAGGAAGGGGCTATGTGTTCATCCTTCTTGTTCCAAAATCTAAAAATCCAACGATAAGGGCCAAGGCAGCATAGCCGGCTGAAGCCCACGCAACCTGGTTAAGCCCGGATTTAACTTTTGGGTAGACGCTAAAAACATGGAAGCTGTAAGGAAAATAATTCGCAAAACTTGATTTGTATTCGAATACCATTAAGGTGCCAGTTAACCATAAGGCAAGCCCAATGGCGATTGGAACAATAAAATTTTTAAATCTTAACCCTATCCAGAATTGTATAGCACAAACACCAAGAATAGTCACATAGGCATTTAGCGTATTTACCACTATTCTGGCCCCGTTTAGTGGATGACTTAACAAGTTTAACGTTGGATCAATAAAATGAGCCGCCACAACAGTCAAAGACATAAACAAAAGATTGGCTACCAGGAATACCACGATAAGCAAATGAATATTCAGGAACTTGGCGATAAATACATTTGCCTTTGATTGCGGTGATGTTAATACCTGTTTCCATGTATTATTCCTGTACTCAATTTGCGGCAAGAGCGTGCAAATGAGAATTACAAACATGGGGAAAATAACCAGGCCGTTCATTTCAGCTCCTAATTTGAATATCGAATTGAGCGGGTCTTTCCGTGTATCTTCAATGCCGTCCATCAGTAAATTTAACAGGAACGTGAACGGAATAACAGCCGCACCTACCAGGGTAAAATAAAAGGCTGCTGTCCGTTTTGTTTTTAATATTTCTGAACGAAGTGAAATGAGTAGGTTCATGATTGGGCTGATGTGAGGTCAATAAATAGTTGTTCAAGATCATTTTCCTTAGGGTGAAGAAGGAAAACATCAAGGTTATTTGTAGTAAGCGTTCTGTTGATAGCAGCTACCTGCGCCATATTATGGAATGGAACCGACAGGCACTCTTCAGCTCTTTCAGGATGATGCTCTTTTAAGAGGCCATACGCAGTGGTATTATCCGATGTTTTTATAAAAAGTTTTGACCCTTTTTGCTGAAATAAATGAAGTGCTGAGAGTGGCCCCTGGAATAAAATCTTTCCCTTGAAAATAATTCCAACATGACTCACCATCTTCTCTACTTCCCCCAGCAAATGACTTGATATAAGTATCGTCATTCCGTACTCCTTATTCAATTTTTTAATCAATTCGCGAAGCTCAATGATACCGGCGGGGTCTAAACCATTGGAGGGTTCATCAAGAATCAGCAATTCAGGATTGGGCAGAAGCGCTAATGCAATGGATAAGCGTTGTTTCATTCCAAGGGAAAATTTCTTGACAACTTTTTTACCCGTGTCTGCAAGACTAACAATGTCCAGGACTTCAGCAACTTTCGCTTTTGAGGCTCCATAAACCACCCGATACACTTCAAGGTTCTCCTTTGCTGTCAGGTGACCATATAAAGACGGTGTTTCCACCAACGATCCAATCTTCTTTAAAATATCTACCCGGGCCGAATGCAGGTGCTGCCCGAATATTTCAATATCCCCCTGTTGATTTTTTAATAGCCCGAGAACCAAACTTAGTGTAGTAGTCTTACCAGATCCATTCGGGCCAAGAAAGCCATAGATGCTTCCTTTTTCAACATTCAGGTTTATGTCGGACAAGGTTTGTACACCTCCTGAATAGTGATAGGAAAGGCCGGTTGTTTTGATGATTGATGTATTATTCATCTATTGATTTTAATTTTAGTATACCTAACTCTTTATAATGAACACCTGGTTAAAACTTGCCTGCAAGCGGTATTCTTAATTATCGTTAAATCTTTGTAACGGGATTTCTTTTTGAAGGATCATTTCAAACTCTGGTTCTGAAGGATTCGGGAGTTGCGGGTTAATAATATTGCCTTTAGGATCGATCATTACAAACTTTGAAATTTTCGTCAAACCATAGGCTTCCGAAATCCACTTCCTGTCGTCCTTGGAGAAAAGCTGCATCACTTTGTTTTCCTTAGTAAGATTAGCTTCCTTATGCCAGCTTTTCTTATCCTCATCAAGTGACAACGATACGAACGCAAGTTGCGGGGATGTGTATCGGTCGGCAAGACTTTTGAAAAAGATACTTTCTTTTTTGCAGGGCTCACATCCTCCCAACCGGAATTCCACAACTACATACTTACTAACAAAATCAAACTTCTTTATTTGCTTTCCATTTAATGCCTCTGCTGTAAAATCAAATGCCGGTTTGCCACTGTGCAAACTATTTGCACGGCCATTTGCTTCGGCCAGTTTTGTTTTTGCAGTTTGTGTTTGCATGTTGAGAAGTATCCCGGCCATCATCTTATTCCTCAGTATGCTATCTTTTATTTTTATTACGGATGATAATGCAGCTTCATACATGATCACGTCGCGGGTGTATGGATCCTGGAGTGAATCCTTCATCATTGCAAAATACAGGCTATCGTTGTTACCCGATTTTTCACGCAAAACGGAGGTAACGTAGCGACGGTATTGCGGGAATGATATCAGTTCAGGACTATTGATAGAAACACTTGCCCGCAGGCTATTTATTTCTTCGGGAAATTCCAACTCCTGGTTAGGGAAGTATGACGCATACACCTTTGGGTAGAAACCATCTGCCAGGGCCAGCGCCTGCGTAGCAAATAATTTTTTTCTAAGCCTGATAAAATCGTTTGCCGGTTTAATGCGGTCGCTCGTCTTAAAGGTTTCCAACATTCGAATACCATCGTTGTGATATTCAATAAGATCATCAGCATAATCAGACGGGTTTACATTGTCTGCATGCCGACTCAAAATCTCCATGTCCATTCTTTTACCGTTTACCAGGTAATCGTTTTCCGCCGCCCTTGTTCCCGACACTTTTACTACGGGGCTTTCTTCATTAAAAGAAATAGAGAGGTAAATGCTATCCTTACTGCCCATAAACACCCGGCTTACCTGCGAACCAGCTTTCACTAAATAAATACCCAGGGCAATTTCCTTGTCTGTGCTGATATGAAAACGATCCGTAGTAACGGGAATAGTAAGTATCGTATCCATCATCGGCGAACGCAACAACAATACCTGCGTAACCGGGGTTGATGATTTAATTTCTCCCGCAATAACTGTGGCATTATATCTTTCGAGTATAACAGGTTTATTGACGACTGAAATTGCAAAGGCAAATACTGCGATGACGGCGACGGCAACCGCCAAATTTTTGATAGGTGATAGAAATGCTTTCTTAATAGATCTGCGCCTGTAAAGCTGGTAACCCAGCCAGATAAATAAAAGTGAAGATATCAGGCTGATCTTCTCATGGGAAAGTAAAAAATCACCGTTAGGTGCTCCACCGTAGGTATCGGATGTAATCTGTGTAGCGGAGTAAGGCCACCAGTTCATGTAACCTAATGCCTGTGCGAAAGAGCCAGCAAAAATTGCAACCAGGCCAATGCTCAATGGCAGTGCAAAGCTTTTGACCAATACAGTTAAACAATACTGAATAGAAATTATGCAAAGGCTGGCAATCCAAAATCTTGTGAGTGCCTGCAGAGCGTAACCCCAATCAACATTGCTTTGATCAAAGCCAAGCGCCGGTCGGCCATATTGTAAAATCAATCCTCCTAAAAATGCCACTACCAGCAATGTTAACAAGCAACAAAAAGAAATAATAGCAGCTATCTCCCACTTTGAAAAGTAGATAGCTGCCTTTGATACCGGCTGTGTTTCGATCAGTTTCCATGTATCGAAGCGATGTTCCATATATACAAGCCGCACCATTACGATTACAAGAAAAACAGGGAAAAAGAAATTGGTAAAAATTTCAAAATCCATTTTTATCATCTTGTTACCGCTCTCAGGGCTGAGGTCTCCTACCGACTCGAAAAAGCTTACAAACGTGTGAAAGGCAGGGATGAAAGCTGCTGCTGCAAGGCAAAACCAAAGCATGCCCGAATGATGTAGTTTCAGCCATTCAGCTTTCAGCGCCCTGTTATGTGTTGATAAAAAATTCTTCATAAGATTTGCTTGTCTTTTTCCTGGTCAATAATATGCATGAACCATTCTTCCAATCCGCCGCGCAGCTGAATGCCTGCTACCGGAATGTTCATCCTAACGAGTTGTTGGTTGATATGCGTTACTTCTTCACGTGAAGTTGCAGGCAGGGTTATTTCGTCGGACCCCTGCGTTTTTGCATACGGATATTGTGGCGTAATCTGCGGCAGCCAGTGTTCTGCCCCGGGCACTTTAAAGATCACATCGGCAGCAGTATATGCGGATGCTTTCATTTGCTCCAGGGTTCCATTATAACGCATGATACCATGATGGATAATGCCAATATGCGTACAGGTTTTTTCAACTTCACCTAATAGATGGCTGGAAACAAAAATTGTTTTACCTCTTTCTTTATTCAATCTTATCAACAACTCTCTTACTTCAATAATGCCAGTTGGGTCAAGCCCATTCGCAGGCTCATCCAGAATTAATAATTCAGGATCTGAAAGCATTGCCATGGCAATGCCCAGCCTTTGCTTCATACCTAAAGAATATTGCTTCGCTTTTTTATTAGCAACTGCTGCAAGACCTGCTGTTTGAAGTGCATCATCGATCCGGTTACGGGGAATGCCCCGCATGGTAGCAATGAGCCGTAGGTTTTCCTTACCACTAAGATGCAGGTAAAGGGAGGGCATTTCAATCAGGGTGCCCATTGAACTGAATATCTCCGGCAGGTTTTTTTGAAGGGATTTCCCCTGGATGAAAACATTATCCTTATCGGAAAGCAGCATACCTGTCAACAGCCTGATGGTTGTGGTTTTGCCGGCGCCGTTTGGTCCCAAAAATCCATAGATACTTCCGGATGGAACCTGCAGCGACAAGTTGTTTACTGATTTCCTGTCACGGGCATAGGAGTAATTCAGATCCCGTGTTTCTATTGCAAAAGACATAAGCAGGAGAATGAAAGGTTATTGCGATGGACAACTACTTCAAAACAGTTATCCATCCCAATGAATTAATGGTATTATTATTGGCCAATACGGTTCTGCTCTTCATTAGCACTGCCTGCTGTTCTTTTCACAGGTGCAATTTTCTTCCCTTTGCTAAAGCTGTATGTAAAGCCAATCGTTACAACTTGTGTTTCACTAAACTGCCTCATTACAACATCTACATTGCCATATTGGGTTACCCCTCTTAATCTTTGCGTCCAAAAAATATCACGTGCTGTCAGGCGAAGCGTTCCCGCATTCTTTAAAATCTGCTTGCTAATGCCGGCACCAATAAATCCTACTGCGTTTGTTCTCATTATACCTTCAAGCCAGCCGTTCCTAAACCTTCCGTTAATCTCGCCTGTTATTGTTTTGGTTATTTTAAACTGCTGTGTTCCGTTAAGGATGAAACTGGTTGCAGACCGGTCAATCGAAGCACCGTTAACAACCCCTTTATAGTTATCGTTATATACATTAACGTTGATATTACTTGTCCACCATTTATTGATAGGCGTGTTGGCACTTATTGAAATTCCAAGTTGGCTAAGCGATGAAACATTCGCAGGCATGTTGTAGGCTTCCTCTCCTCTCTGCTGGATTACTTCCTGTATGATATCTATGATGGTTGTGTAGTTTATGGTTGTAGTAATTTGGTTCTTCCACGAGTGGGATAACTCGATATTATTGCTTACAGAAGGCTTCAGCGCTGGGTTTCCCTGGCTGAAAGTATACCTGTCAATAAACTTAATAAAGGGGTTTAAACTTTGATAGCTTGGGCGGCTAACCCGTCTTGCGAAGTTTGCCCCGAAATTATTTTTATCATTGGCTTTGTACTGAAAATAGGCGGTTGGAAACAACTGCGTGTAGTGCCTGTCAAACTCTTCCCCGGTTGTCAATTGCCTTCCTTTTGCATTCGTATTCTCCAGTCGCAAACCAAACTGTGCACTCCATTTTTTTGATAGGGGTGTACTTAGATTAACATAGGCCGCATTAATATTTTCTTCATAAATGAAATGATTGCTGCGGTTAAAATCACGAATGATTCTTCCGTACTGAATGCTATCGTACACAGCATTATTATCTGTTCTTACAATACCACTTTTAATACCTGCTTCAAACCTCGCATTCTTATTTATGGGGTGCAGGTAATCAACTCTTCCGGTATACACTTTTATGATCTGCGGTAAAAGTCCTGTTAGCGTATCTGCTTTTCTAAATTCGTTACCCGCTGCATTCGTATAAGAGTTTACCATGAACAAGTCATTATCCGAACCATGTCTCACAAAATCAAAATCCGAGGTGAGCTCTTTGCCCTTCTTATCCAGCAATGTCCTGAAGTTAAGGTTGGTGCTGATGCTGTTCCAATCAGCCTCATTATCTACCGCTGCCTTAGTTACGCTTTCCAGATTTTTAGAAGCGTTTGAAATTCTTGTAACGTTTGGATTGGCTGATGACATCCCTCTTGAATTAAGGTTCACTACAGCTCCGAATGTTGTTTTCTTCGTGGCGAAAAAATCAACGCCAACTTTTGCACTGTACGAATTGCCTTCAGAAATTCTATTTGCTTCCTGGTTGAATATCCTGCTTATCGTATTTGTATTGCCGGCCAGAATGTTTCTATCAATATTTAATGTAGAAAATCGTTTTTGGTAGTTGTGGCTTAAGTTGGTGAAAAAATTTATTTTGCCTTCCCTGTAATTGAAGTTGAAGCCTTCGGCCGTTTTGGGATAGCGCCCTTGCGAATAGGCTACAGAGGCCGAACCATTAAACCCTGCTGTAATTATCTTCTTTGTTTTTATGTTGATGATTCCTGAAGTACCTGCCGCATCATAACGTGCAGGCGGGTTCGTCATAATTTCAATCTGATCGAGCTGATTCGAATTCATGTTGCGCAACAGGGCCGCAAGGTCTGCTCCGCCTAATTGAGTTGGTCTGCCATCAACCATTACCAGTACACCTGTTTTTCCTTTTAAACTGATGCTGCCATCCCTGTCAACTGAAACACCTGGTGCCTTCTCTAATACTTCTAATGCTGATGTGCCAACATTGGTTATGGATGCATCTACATTTACAATGGTCCTGTCTATGCGTTGCTCAATCAAAGGCCGCTTTGCCGTAACGGTAATATCAGCTAATGACTTTGTTACAGGCAGTAAACTAATAGCAGGAAGTTGTACGGACTGTTGCTGAGGAGTAATCTGGATTGTTTTTGAAAAGGCCTTTTGATGTCCTACAGTTGTTGCCGAAACAAAATAGTTTCCGTCTGCAACGTTCTCAAACACATAAAGGCCCTCCTTATTGGCTACAGATAATTTAACGGTTGCAGAATCTTTACTACGCAAAAGGCTAACTGTTGCGCCTTCTGCCGGTTTTACATTTTGTACTATACTGCCCCCAATTTTTCCTCCATTCTGTGCAATGGCACTTGAGAAAAAGAGAACAAACGATGCTAACAGGATAAAAACTTTCATAAAATAAATTTTGTTAATGAGTTAAGGTTAGTCGAGAACTTTAGTGAGTTTTGACATGCAGCGTCCTATCGCTCCTGAAAAGAGAAACGTTAACCCTGTTGTCGTTGATGGTCACCCTAATCGGGGGCTAAGGTTTTAATGGCCGCTTTTAATAAATGTTTGGATTGAAGCGAGATGTGGGATGCGGAATCTGTAGTAATCGATAGTTGTCCAAAATCTCCGCCGTTATATTCAATTGAAGAAGTAGAAAGCTGCACTTCAAGATTACTGACTTGCGTATTGCCATGAAACATCACTGCCGAGCTATCTGACGCTACAACTTTCAGATGTCCAAACCGAAGTGGAGTTTCGGTTCCGGAAAAAAGAGCCTGGGACTTTTGCAGGTAAATAACAGGAGTGCTTTCGGCCATCTTTTTACCTCCCCGAAAAGAGAGAAAAGAATTAACAACGGACAACGTTGCATTGTAAGGTAGGTGAAAGGTTACAGGATAATCGATGTTTCTCGAGCCAAGACTATCCGTACCGGATATTAGTAAGGTATCACCTTTTTGCACATATACTATGCCTTCATCACCTTTCTCCATTTTTGCTACATCGCCAAATCTCACGGTACCCTCGGGTACATTGCGTAGCGATACAAATAGTATATTCGGAAATGTATGCAGGGATTGACGCTTCAAATCTTCTTCGGCGTTATAGATGGTATAGTTGCCGGCTTTATATTTTGCATAAAGGGAAACGTGAATAGCGGTTATCAGCAAAAGGCCTGTAAGAAAACCAACCAATAATAATTTGTTGCTCTTTTTCATAACGAAGCAGGTTATAAGGTTAACTGACGTTTTGTTTTTTAAACTTTTCGTAACGGGGCTTTAATTCTTCTATATCCATATCCAACATGTAAATATTTCGGAAAATGTTGGGCAGCTCTTTCTCAATGAATTCTGTTTTGCGGTACTGCGTCGCATTTTTTACGGCATCGGGGCTAACAAAATATCCAATGCCTCTTTGGTTGTAAATAATGTTTTGCGCCTGTAAAAACTCGAACGTACGCATGACCGTATTGGGATTAACCTCCACTTGTACTGCCAGTTCCCGTACTGCGGGAATACGCTCCCCTGCTTTCCACTCCTTTAGCAGAATACGTTCGCAGATGTAATCGGCTATTTGCAGGTATATGGCTATTGATTCTCTGAATTGCATGGTAATATTTTTAAACGCCTATACTTGTTTTTCTTTCAACCGGTAATAGGTCACTATCCATAAAAAAGGAGCGATGGCATACATAACAAGAAAGAGGAATACTTCGCCTATCCAGCGTGGCACCTGAACCAAATGATCGTTGATACCATCAACATGCACACGGTAAGAAGTTAAAAAACCGCTTTGAAACCCCCCGTTTGGCAGAAGGTGCTCGTTAAAAAAATACATGAAACAGAAAAGAATAAAGCCGGCAACAAAACCGCTGATGATTGTTTTTATAAAACTGTATTTTTCAAAATAAACAGAACCCAGCAGGAAAGCGGATTGCACCGAGAAGAAAAAAAGCAAAAAGTTAATTGTGGAGTCCCTGTTAAAACGGAGGATAATTACTTTGAAAACATTAATCAGAGCCGATTTACCACCTGGCTTTTCAGCTCCGGGTAGAGTGTTTGCTATGGTAACCATCAGAAGATCTACCAGGTAAAAGGATAGTGTAAATAAAACAAAGAATAGCACTACCGTATATAAAAGGCTGCACAAAAGCTTTTCAAATGCCGATGCGGGAACTAATAAAAAATTGATTCCTTTTGCCCGGGATCCAAGATCGCTGAAATACTGGCTCGCATAAAAAGTACCAACGGCAAAAAGCGCGAAGAAAAACGTTATTAGCTGTACAGCCTTCCCCATCATTTCATCATCAAATCCGGTCAGCATCGTAAACACAAACCAGGCAATTAACAAACCGATGAATGCAAGCACTGACAAACCATAGCGTTTTTTATTATCCGCCCAGTGCTTGAACACCAATAGAGTAAAACGTTTGAAACTAAAAAATTGGTTCATAAAAGAAGTTTACGCTTGAAACAGTTTGGTGATCTTATCGCTATTAGTTACTATGGCTTTATAAAGCAGTTCAAGGTCCAATTTGCTTTCTTCACCATCAATATTAGGTGCTACCATTACGTTACCTGTCAGGGATGATTCGCTGTAAAAAGCGGTCGCCAAATCCTCTGCATCATAAGCAAACCGAAAGGATAACTTTCTGGTGATCGCTTCTATGTTTTCATCAAAAAGAATTTTTCCTTCGTCAATAACGGTAATACGGTCAATTAAGTTTTCCAGATCTTTTACCTGGTGGGTGCTGATAATGATACACCGTTCTTCATCCAGCGCTTCCGCCAATATTTTCCTGAACTGGCTCTTACTTATAATGTCCAACCCATTGGTTGGTTCGTCCATCAGCAAAACTTTGGCATTTGTGGCCAGTGCAAAAGAAATCAGCACTTTCTTTTTTTGCCCGTAGCTCATATTTTGCAACGTACTGTCGGCAGGGATATTAAAGACAGCTATGTAGTTTTTGAATTTAGCATTATTGAAGCGGGGATAAAAAGGAGCATAGTATTTTATAAAATCAGGAACCGGGATATCTGGCAGGTAAAACTCTTCGGGCACCATAAAAACATCTTCGAGGAAAACAGGAAGCCGCTCAAATGGCGTAAAACCATTTACAGTAATACTACCATTTTGAGGATGAAGCAGCCCTGCTATGTTGCGCAAAAGGCTAGACTTGCCCGTGCCGTTCTTACCCAGCAGCCCGTACACATGCCCTGCTGTAAACTGCAGGTTCAACCCTTCGAAAACAGGCTTTTTTTTGTAGGCGAAAGATAAGTTTTGAATGCTGACCATAGATAGTGTTTGAGTGTACTACTTCAATAGTACACTACGAAGATATAGCAGATTTCCATATCTCCAATTTTTTTATAAAAAATAATATCCGGATAATTAAATGTACCCTGGTAAGCTTACGTGTGCTGGACGTCAATTCTTCAAACTGAAGCACCTTTCAACCTCCTGATCAACTCTTAGCTTTATGGAAGTATCAATTTATAAATGGCTGGGGTAACCTATCACCTGCCTTCAAATGGGTAAGCAGGAAAGCCATAACGATAAATGAATATAGCTCTTACACTTATCACCCTTTTCCTTGCGGCACCACACTGCCCGGCATTGACTTCTACCTGGTAAGATCGGAGAAGTACCGGGAAGGCCATGATCTCCGCACACGAGGCAAAAGCCGGTGACCGACCTGGCCCGTGAAAAAGAGCCGCAGTGGTAAATATCTTCAGGAAAATTATGGCAACCGGGGCTTTGCAGTATTCATCGTTTGGGATAAAAGATTAATAAGCTGAGCCATTTGTATGGGATCAAATAATCGACAAAGATTTACCTGATTTTCGATGACGCCTGGGGTAACACGCCATAACATAAAGCGGCTATCAGCTCTGGTGAAGCGCTTTCTTACAAAGCATAAGCAACTTATGCAAAAGCTGGCTCTGTCACAATTTCCCTGGCTGGTTAAATGACCATTAAAACTACCCACTGCCTTTTTCTTTTACGCCAAAGGCAGCACCAGGTAAAAAACCTACCCTACACAGAAGATACATCTGGTAAATTCAGCCATTGATTCTTTTGAAAGTCAATGATTAGACCTGGAGAGTATAGTGTTACCGGGGCTGTTGAATGTGAAGTACAGGATTAATAAATGTTAAAGCCACAAGGGTTTACTGTTTTACAATGTTGGATAATCGGTATATCCAACTACTCCCGGTGTATACAGTGTAGTAAAATCAACCTGGTTCAGTGGTGCCGTTTCTTCTATACGCCTGGCAAAATCAGGGTTAGCCAAAAACGACCTTCCGAATGCTACCAGATCGGCAATACCATTATGTAATGCCTGCTCTGCGGTTTCAGGCGTAAGTCCGTTTGATAAGATGAGAGTACCGTTGTAGTTGGCCCGAATGGCATCCAGGGTTCGTTCCGGGATGTTAGGGTTAGAAGAAATATGAATGTAGGCAATGCCAATTGTGTTTAATCCTTTGGCCAGATAAGCATATGTCTCGTGAACTTCTTCCTCATTGTATGCTTGCAGATCGCCCAGAGTGGAAAATGGAGAAAAGCGAATACCCGTTTTTTCTTTACCGATTAATGCGGTTGTTTCTCCAGCAATATCAAGGATAAGCTTTGCCCGATTTTCCATAGAGCCACCATATTCGTCCGTACGGTTATTAACAGCAGGATTTAAAAATTGTTCCAATAAGTAACCATTGGCAGCATGCAATTCAATGCCGTCAAATCCGGCAGTTATAGCATTTTTAGCAGCGGTTGTAAAACCTTCAATTACGGTTTTGATCCCTTCAGTCGTCAGGGCAATGGGTTCGGAGTGGTCTTGCATGCCTAAGGTATCGGTAAATATCTGTCCCGCTGCTATTTTAGTGGTTGGGCCAACTAGGTGCGCACCATCCGGCAAATTATCTTTATGTCCAATACGCCCTGTATGCATTAGTTGTAAAAAGATTTTCGTACCATCTTTATGAACAGCGGATGTCACTTTTTTCCAGCCTTCAATCTGTGGTTCACTGAAAATGCCTGGGATTCTTGGATAACCCAACGCTTCTGGTGCCGGTGCTGTCCCTTCTGTAATGATAAGCCCTGCTCCTGATCGCTGGCCGTAATATTCGGCCATCAGGTCGTTTGGCAAATTGTTGATAGCCCTGCTCCGGGTCATGGGAGCCATCACGAGGTGATTTTTGAGCGAAAGGTTTCCTTTTTTGAATGGCGTTAATAACTTTTTCATAATGCTGTTTTATTATGACACAAAGCTATCAACCCCTATCAGGGCAAAATAACAGTAAGAGACACTAGAATAGTCCTATCCGGCAAGGTCTGTTACGTTGTGCTTAGTAAGGTTTGTATATTTAAGTTTCATGTGAGCATCCAGCTGTTGCACCAGCAATTTGATAGATAACAGTAGAGTGAGTATTGATTTTTCAAATACGCAGAACAATTGAAAAATGATATTTGAATTTACAGCCTCTAAAGATTTCGACTTTATCACTGATTTTTCAGAAAAATTCAAATTTCCTGTTAGCGACGGCCTGCTTTCTTTTCCCAGGAGCATCGGCGAAGGCTTTGTACGTAAAATAGCGTTCAGTACTGATTTCAGGATACTGATGCATCGTTACAAGCTGAAAGAAGATTTTATCATTATTCGCAATCCGACCAAAGTGCCGAATGACCTGATCAGTATTTTTTTCTATAATAATGAACAACCGATCGACCTGGTTTACAACGAAGAAACAACGGTAAAATTTTCCCGGAAGAATGAGTCTGCCATCCAGGTAACGACCAATGATCTGAATTCCATTATCCGGTTTCCTGCCAATATAGAAACACATTATGTAGTGATAGGCATTACAAGCCAAAAGCTCGCTGCCTTATTAAACATCAAAAAACCAAACCGCTTAATTGAAACGGTCACCAGCGGTACTGCATCATTTTTATATTTTGAAAGTATGCAGGCAGAAACCCAACATATTCTAAAACATATTTTCTCTGTCAATGCCGACGAAACACTCGGTTCATTTTCCATTCAGATAAAAGTACAGGAACTGCTTTTCCACTTATTTAATACACTGATAAAAAGAGAAAACACGACACATAAGCATATTAACAATGATGATGCAGAGCGGCTGATGGCATTGCGCAATATTATTCTCTCCGACCTGAGTGTACCACCCTCGTTGCCTGCTTTGGCAGCCATGATCGGCATGAGCGAAACAAAGATGAAACAACTCTTCAAACAAACTTTTGGCTCCAGCATCTATAATTATTTTCAAAAAGTACGAATGGAAGAAGCTGCTTTTTTACTGAAGCAGGGGGGCTATTCTGTATCGCAGGTTGGCTTTGAATTGGGCTTTACAAACCTTAGCCATTTCAGCAGGTTATTTGAAAGTCATTATGGTACCACCCCTAAAAAATTCTCCGCTGTCGTTTAGGACTTTTTATTAGTCCCATATAGCTATTTTATTTTTTATTGTCGCCAGAGTTTTGTCTTGTAATTAAAAAAACTACAAGATCATGGCACTTACACAAGAAATCAAAAACGGGATCCTGTTTGCAGCACAAATGGGTTTCGACAAATTGCACCTGGCTCCACCGGCACAAACAAGAGAGGCAATGACACATGCCCCAAAAAATCCGGCTCCTACACAGGTAGGCCAAGTAATTAATCTTACCATTCCGGGAAATAATATTCCGGTAAGGATATATATTCCAAAAGGGGAAGGGCCCTTTCCTGTTATTTCCTATTTCCATGGTGGTGGATTTGTATTAATGAACCTGGATACACACGATGAAATATGCAGACAGCTAAGCAGTAAAACAAGTGCAATCGTAATGTCGGTAGATTACAGGCTGGCGCCTGAACACCCTTATCCCGCAGGCCCGCAAGACAGTATCAATGCTGTAAAGTGGATGATAAAAAATGCTGTTTATTATAAAGGAGATGGCAGTAAAATGGCAGTAGTGGGTGATAGTGCTGGTGGATATATGGCTATATATACTGCCTTAAAACTAAAGGAAGAAGGCATTAGCTTAAGCGCACAAGTGGCAGCCTACCCTGTTACAGATCATTATAGTTCCAGCCAACAATCTTACCAGGAAAACGGCGAGGGCTACATTCTCTCTGCCGAAATGATGAAATGGTTTTGGGACAATTTCATAACAGACTCCAGCAAATTTGATGAAGCGTCTCCGTTACGTTCACCTCATTTTAAAGGCTTACCTCCGGCCTTAATAATGACTGCTAATTACGATCCGCTAAGAGATGAAGGAAAAGCGTACGCCGACAAATTGATGGCAGCCGGTGTAGAATGTATCTACAAAAATTTTGAAAATGTTCATGGCTTTTTTGGAACAGGTGATATGGGACAGGATGCTATGCAGCAGGCTGTTGATTTTTTAAAACTAAAATTTAATAATTAAATTATGATGACTAAAATAGGAAATAAAGAAAAATTAAGTAAACAACATGGCGGCTTCGGAATCGAAATATTATATCCCGGAACCTTTAACCCAAAGGCAAATGATACGGGCATAGGCACAATTGGTAGAATAGACCAGGCTAAAGTAATGCCCGGCACATTGATACCTATGCACCCCCACCGCGATGATGAAATACTGACTTACCTGCGAAGCGGTATGGTAAAGCACCTTGACTCAGAAGGCATCACAGAAATAATTTCAGGTAGCAAGCTAATGATGATGAATGCCGGCGCACGGTTTTATCATGAGGAGTTGGTGCTGGAGGAAGGTGGTGTATTGGAAGGCCTGCAAATTTTTATCAGACCCGGGCAGCATGCATTACAACCGCAGGTGCAGTTTTATGACTTGCCCGAAAAATATAGCACTAATAAATGGCGGAAAATAGCCGGTAATGAAGACGGCTACCCCCTGGAGATCAGGAGCGATACACAGATACAGGATATCAGGTTAGAGAAAGGTAGCAAGGAAACATTGCCAATAACTCCGGGTGAGAACCAAAGCATTTTGTTGTATGTGTTTGATGGCAAAATACAGGTTAACGATGAATTGATTTTGGAGAAAGGCGAAAGCGTATTAATAGAAAATAGTTCTCCGGCTTTCAAAGCCATTGAAACAAGCGATGTTGTGCTGTTTATAACCAATAAAGGCGCTACCTACTTTGAAAGAGGTATGTATAGTGGCAACCAGAAAAATTAGGGTATGAAAAAAGTAATTTATAAGCAATATGGGAATGCTGATGTAGTACAGCTGATTGAAATGCCGGTACCAACAATTCCAGAGAAGGGCATTTTAGTTAAAATAAAAGCAGTTTCTATTAACCCTTTAGACTGGAAAATATTTAAAGGCGAGATGAGGCTGATGTCAGGGTCCAGGTTTCCAAAAGGTATCGGAATTGATTTCTCTGGTAGTATAGAAAAGACAGGGAGCAGTATAAGCAGCTACAAAGAAGGGGATGAAGTGTTTGGTATATTGGATGCATTTAAGGGTGATGCACTGGCAGAGTATATAGTGGTAAGAGAAAGAGATATCGCCATCAAACCTAAAAACATTTCATTTGAGCAGGCAGCCGCTTCGCCTGTAGCGGGGTTATCCGCTTTACAATTAGTAAATGGCCTTGCCCCGATTAAAAGCGGTACCAGGTTACTCGTTAACGGTGCAACAGGTGGCATAGGAATGTTTCTGATACAATTGGCTAAAAAGAGAGGGGCTATAGTAACGGGGGTAACAAGTTCGAAAGGAATTGTGATGGCAAAAAACTGGGGCGCTGATGAAACAATTGATTACAAGACACAAAGCATTTTTGCTCCCAACCACCGGTATGATGTAGTGATAGACCTTTCCGGTAAGCTTTCTTTCAAAGCATCAAAGTCGTTATTGACTGCACGGGCAACTTTTATTACTACTATCCCAGGTATAAAAGCAATGGCGGGATCTTTCCTAAACAATTTATTTTCCGCAACGAAATACAAAGTTTTAGTATTAAAACCTACGGCTGATAGTTTGAAAACATTAGCTGCTATAATCGAAGAAGGCCTCGATATTGTCGTTGAAAAAGTTTACCCAATAGCAGCTGCAAAATCTGCATACGAGGAAGTAGCCCGAGGTGGGGTTGTGGGAAAAGCAGTGATTACGGTATAATACCTCAGAAAACTCACATTGCAATAGCCCCATATTTCCGGCTTATTATAGCATTTGCCTAATAAAGTGACCGCCTGGAAAACCAGGTTCTATTTCTTCTGATCCGACCGGCGGGAAAATTATCCATCAGGTAGCGTCATATCGCCATTCCTGCCCTGACGATCCATACAATCTTTATGTCCATGATTGATGTACAAAAAAACTAAAAAAGTTCCCGGTCATTACAGACAGATTTTTCATTTTTTAATCATTTAAACTATAAACAAGATGAAACTACTCACTGCAACAATTGCAAACGCGACACTGCTGATGACAATGCTGGCACCTGCTGCTTTTTCTCAATCCAACAGGCAACCTGGCAGCAACGGACGAGCAGAGTATATTGAAGTGGAACCTAACGTTAAACTACATGTAACCGACCTTGGAGAAGGGGCGCCGGTGGTACTCATTCATGGATGGCCCTTAAGTGATGCCATGTATGAATACCAGTATGCAGCATTAGTCGACAAAGGATATCGTGTTATTGGAATTACGCTAAGAGGCTTTGGACTTTCAGACAAACCGGGTGGTACCTACAATTATGATGTCTTTGCCGATGACATAAAAATAGTCCTCGATAAATTGAAAGTAAAGGATGCCACTATCGGAGGCTTTTCCATGGGCGGTGCAACTGTTATACAT
>DASQMG010000119.1:0-18000 GCA_035645595.1 Flavisolibacter sp.
TCAGGTGGAGGCGACGGGAGTCGAACCCGTGTCCAAACATGATATTCAAAAGCTTTCTACATGCTTATGTTCTTATTGCTTGTCGAAAGATGGCAGGAAAGAACCCAACCAATCATCTTCGTAGCTGTATGTTCTTAAGCAACCGTCACAGCCTTCGGTTGCAGCAGCCTGTAATTGTTTTGAGTCGGCGGCGGCACTGGTAACAGACAAACCTATGCGGCGGCCCTAATGACTACTTAATCACTGATTAAGCGGCCATGGCATACTGAGTATTGCCATTTGAAGTTTTGAGTATTCAGATTAAAGTGCTAATTATTCAACGCACTGCATGCTTACACTTTCAAAGACCTATGCTGTCAAAACCAAACGCCCCCAAAAAAGTTTAAAGTTTTACGCTCTGTAAATGTTATACTAGTTCTTTTATTGCTAATTGTATACATTTTACAGTTTCTTGTGCCCGGCACTTATATTCTTATCATCTGTCCCATACGTCTCACCCTGATACATTCCGTAATTTGTGACCGCACCTATTTTCTGATAAGAACCAGCTGGTAAATTTATCAAAAACACGCCAATCAATCGTTATATAGTTTCATAAAATTAAAGCAATTACGTAAGGCTGCGCCGGGGTGTTGCGGATGCGTCGCTTTTAGGAGACTGGTTCGTTCCAGGGGCTATCGAAACATCCGCCAAATATCCAGTCCGAACGCATACAGCATTAAACCAAGTAAGAGCGCCATACCCGCCATTTGCGCATATTCCATAAACTTATCACCGGGCTTGCGGCCGGTAATCATTTCGTAAATAGTAAAAAGCGCATGCCCGCCATCCAGGGCCGGAATGGGAAGAATGTTCATGAAGGCGAGGATAATAGAAAATAGTGCGGTCATCGTCCAGAAGCGATGCCAGTCCCACACACCACCAAAAGTTTTGCCGATGGAAATTACACTACCCAAGTTATCGGATACCTTATGTTCTTTAGAAGTAAATAGCAACCGGATGCCGGTCATGTAATCACTTAACCGGTCAATGCCATAATTAATACCGGCAGGGATAGATTCAAAAAAGGAATATTCTTTCTTTTCAGATTCCAATACTTCATAAGGGCTCCTGGTTTCAATACCCACCTGGGCAGCTGCATTGGTTTTAGCCACTACCTGGGCCGTATCCTTATTAGTACGCAAGACAGTAAGCGTGACATTGCTATTTTTCAGATCTTTTTTAGTAGCCAAGAAATCATCGTAATACGAAACCGGAACGCCATTTAATGCAATTACCTGGTCGCCTGGCTGTAGCTTTCCCGATACATATTTTGCCTCTGGATCATTTTTAATAATTACCGGTGTACGTGGATAAACAAAGCCACGCAACTGACTTTTCGTTAGGCTGGAAAGTAACCCCTTTGGTAGAAGTATAGATGTATCAACGCCACCCCGGTTAACAGACAGCGTCACCCTTTCGTTTAGCACAATGCCCTTTGCAAGATCATCAAAGTAAGTGAGTGGTTTACCGTTGACAGCTGTAATCTTATCACCATTTTTAATACCTGAAGCTATTGCAAGTGAATCGGCCGACACACCATATTTCACATTTGCCGTTGGCAATCTTTCTTCACCCCACACAAACAAAATCATAGCAAAAATGAGCAAGGCTAAAATAAAGTTTACCGTTACACCGCCTAACATAATTATCAGGCGCTGCCAGGCTGGCTTCGACCGGAACTCGTAGGGCTGTGCAGGAAGTTTCATTTGCTCCTTGTCCATGCTTTCGTCAACCATGCCGGCAATTTTTACATAGCCTCCCAGTGGTATCCACCCCAGCCCATACTCTGTCTCCCCTTTTTGTGTTTTCCATAAAGAAAACCAGGGGTTGAAGAATAAATAGAATTTATCTACCCGGCAGCCAAACCATTTAGCCGGTAGGAAATGACCGAGTTCGTGTAAAACAACAAGGATGGAAAAAGCTAAAATAAACTGGCCGATATTGGCAAACATGGCGGACCAGTTAACAGCAAGTAGAATCATATGAAACATCTCATACTCTTACCCTAAAGGGGAGAGCAGCGCTGCAAGACCCGTTAGAGAAAGAAGAATTTTTTTGTTGACTAATGTTATGAACGTATAAGAGTGCGACGCAACGAAAGCTAAATAATAAGTCATCCGCAGGTAACACCAAATCCAGCGTTCAAAATTTTTAAGGCTGCAATATAAGTGATGAAATGTATAAATGTACGTTATAACGGTAGAGCCGCCGGGCTAGAGTTTTATGAGGTCTGCGGCGTAATTGCGGGCTTCCGCATCACTGTCTAAATAATCGTCCAGCGAGGGTTTTTTCAGAAAGGTAACTTTTTGCATCGTGCTTTCTATCACGTCGGTCATATCCAAAAAGCCAATGCGGTTGCGCAAAAAAGCATACACAGCAATCTCATTGGCTGCATTTAAAATGCAGGGCAGGTTACCACCTTTATCAAGCGCTTCCATTGCCAGACCTAAGTTGCGAAACGTTTTTATATCGGGATCTTCAAATGTAAGGTTGCGCAGTTTTTTAAAATCGGCGCGGGGAAAATCATTTTTCAACCGTTTAGGAAAAGCCATAGCATATTGAATGGGTAGTTTCATATCGGGCAAACCCAGTTGCGCTTTTATACTCCCATCTTCAAACTGCACCATGGAATGAACTACACTCTGGGGGTGCACCAGCACTTCTATCTGATCTGCTTTTAAATTAAAAAGCCACTTAGCCTCAATCATCTCCAGGCCTTTGTTCATAAGCGTAGCCGAGTCGATGCTGATTTTTGCACCCATTGCCCAATTAGGATGTTGCAGGGCGTGATCCCGTTTGACATTAACCAGGTAATTTGTTTTTCGGCCAAGAAAAGGTCCGCCCGAAGCCGTAAGTATAACTTTTTCAATAGGGTTGCGCACCTCTCCTACGAGGCATTGAAAGATAGCAGAGTGCTCTGAGTCGATAGGAATAATAGGTACCCGGTTTTCGAATGCCAGCTGCATTACAATATCCCCAGCCACTACTAATGTTTCTTTATTAGCCAACCCAATAGCCTTTCCCGCTTTAATAGCATTAAGTGTAGGCTTCAATCCGGCATAACCTACAATGGCGGCTAACATAAAGTCATACATATCCATTGACGCCACATCTTCCAAGGCCTTTTCGCCGGCAAATACTTTTATAGCTGTGTCGGCTAAGGCTTCTTTTACCTTTTTATATTTTGCTTCATCGGTAATGACAACGACATTAGGGTTAAATTTTCTTGCTTGCTGAATTAATAAATCATCGTTGCTGTTGCAGGTTAATACTTCAACAGAAAACTTATCTAGATTATTTGCGATGACTTCCAGGGCTTGTGTACCGATGGACCCTGTGGAGCCAAAAAGAGCAATACGTTTTATAGTTGAAGTTGTATTCATGGTGGACTGAAGATCAATGTAGTCAAATAAGTCAAAAATTCAAGCAGGGTATAAAGATCAAATCAGTATAGCGCTAGGAAACGGAGGAGGTTTTCTGCTTTGTCCATCTGCTTAGTTCATCGGCAAGTTGGCGATCGTTGCTTAAGCGGGGCACTTTATTCTGCCCCCCCAACTTGCCAATAGATTTCATGTATTCAACAAAGCCACCTCTTTTTACTGGTAGTATTTTTAAAGGCTGTAAAATAGAGCCGCTGATTAAATCATCGTAATAAATATTCTTCTGTCGCATTCTTTCATCCACCTTTATAGCAAAAGCTTCCATATTGGCCGGTTCGTTTTCAAATTCAACAAACCATTCGTGGTAACTTTTCCCTTCGCCCTGCTGAATCATAGGAGCAACAGTAAATTCTGTAATCCGAATACCCTCTTCTGCGGCCACCTTTAACAAACTCTGTTCCACTTCTTCGGCAATCACATGTTCTCCAAAGGCCGAAATAAAATGCTTAATGCGGCCGGTTACCACAATGCGGTAAGGTGCAACGCTAACGAACTTCACCGTATCGCCAATATTATAGCCCCACAGCCCCGCATTGCTGTTTACAATAAGTGCATAGTTCTCTCCAACCTTTACATCATGTAACGAAAGGCGGGAAGGATTTTCGTTGAATACTTCCGCGGCAGGTATAAACTCAAAAAAGATTCCGCTGGCCGTATTTAATAAAAGGCCTTCATCTTGTTGAGAATCCTGAAAGGCAAAAAAGCCTTCAGAGGCAGGAAAAGTTTCAATGCAATCTATATTACGACCGATACTTTGAAAGAGCTTTGCTTTATAAGGCTCAAATGCAACGCCGCCATGAACCAGCACAGAAAAATTAGGAAACAGCTCTCTGATTTTCTTTGCGCTCTTTTGCTGCAGGCGATCGAAATACATTTGTACCCAGGGTGGTATACCGCTGATAAGCGCCATATCCTTATCAATCGTTTCGGCAACAATCGCATCAAGCTTCGTTTCCCAGTCTTCAACACAATTGGTTTCATACGAAGGCAGTTGATTCTTCCTTAAATAGTGCGGTATGTGATGGTTAACAATGCCACTCAGTCTCCCTGTCGGTATATCTGCAATTCTTTCCAACTCCGGCGAACCCGATAGGAAAATCATTTTACCATCGGCGAAAGCAGTGTTCCCGGTTTCAGCCATATAATTTAATAAGGCATTGCGGGCCGAATTAATATGGTTGGCGATAGAGTCTTTTGTTATAGGAATGTACTTGACACCGCTTGTTGTGCCCGATGTTTTTGCCAGGTAGATTGGTTTACCCTTCCAAAGTATATTATGCTTGCCTTCCTTTATCTTTTCGATGTAGGGCGTAAACCCTTCATAATCTCGAATTGGAACAGCTTGTTTAAAGCCGTCATAATTATTTAATTCGCTAAGCTTATGATCAGTACCAAACTCGGTAGATTTGCCTGTTTTCAGCAAGTCTTTTAAGATACCGTCCTGATCTTGCAGAGCCGTGCTGCCCGCCCGGCGAATTTGCTTGTAAATGTAGGAGGCGAAAGGCTTTGCGAGGAATGACTTTATCTTCATAGCAAGCTTGAAAGGGGCACAAGATACGCCATTGAGGTTAAGAGGTTCCTAAAATAGCCTTGCCAGCTGAAGATTTTTACGCGGAGCGGGTGAAACTGTTTGCTCCTTCAACTTTTCCCCTTACCTTCGCCCACCTAATTTTTGAACCGTTATGTTCGCAATAGTAAAAATCGCCGGTAAGCAGTTTAAGGTTGAAAAGGACCAGACTTTGTACGTTCCTAAACTTAGTGGAAACACCGGCTCCACAGTAGAATTTTCTGATGTGATAATGGCAGATGGTAATGGCAATTTAACCTTCAGCAACAGCAGTGTAAAAATCCATGCAGAAATCTTAAACCATGTACAAGGTGACAAGGTAATTGCTTATAAGCAAAAACGCCGTAAGGGTTTTCGTAAAAAGAAAGGGCACCGTACCGAGTATACTAAAATTAAGATCAGCGATATCGCTTAATTCAATATTTCTAAATTCAACAGCCGGCACTGTAAAATTTTGATTGCTGGTTGTGGATCTTTAAATTATAAATCAACAGATCATGGCACATAAAAAAGGCGAAGGTTCCGTAAAGAACGGCCGTGACTCAAACAGTAAACGTTTGGGTGTAAAAATATTTGGTGGACAAGCCGCGATTGCCGGTAACATCATCATACGTCAGCGTGGTACAAAATATCATCCTGGTAAAAATGTAGGTGTTGGTAAAGACTTTACAATTTTTGCAATAGCAGACGGCGTGGTTGAATTTAAAAAAGGAAGACAAGACAGGACATTTGTTTCTGTAACTCCTTCCGATGCAGTTGAAGCTATAGAAGCGACAGCATAGTGTGTTTGGTATGATGGTTGTTTAAAAAACTTTGAGAGTTAATTTTTTGTTTATAGTTTTACTCTCGTAATTTTTTACTAACCATTAAAATTCAAACAACATGGCAACAGCAAAAAAAGCTGCAAGCAAAACCTCCTCTAAAGGAGCTGCAAAATCAAGCTCTAAGGGAGCCAGCAAAAGTTCATCGAAAGGCGCGTCTTCCAAAGGTGCCGCTAAAAAGGGAGCATCTTCTAAAGGAGCTTCTAAAGCTTCCACTAAAGGCGCTGCTAAAAAAGGAACTTCTTCTAAAGGAGCTTCTTCAAAGGGTGCCGCTAAAAAAAGCACATCGTCTGGTGGAGCTGCAAAGAGTTCTTCTAAAAGCGCTTCTAAAAAAGGAGCTTCTTCCAAAGGCTCCAGGAAATAAGTACAGCTTTTACAATGTTATACAAGTCCCGCACCTGCGGGACTTTTTTTGACTACCTATTAATACGATTCATATGAGCTAGATGGATTACTTTTCATATACCAGCTCTATCTCATTTACGAACGACCTCGCTTTGCAGTCCGTTCCTACTGCTTATTTTCCCTGTACTAAATTTCACCTCTATTTTTATACCTGTTTCGCTTTAGAATACATAGCAATTTACCCGACATTTAACAGCTAAAACACTCGTGTTACTATTTTCTAAAATCAATTCAATCCACGGTTATGGACAATTATGCTATCGCCGATCAATTCTCAATTCTTGCCAAACTAATGGACATACATGGCGAGAACGCATTTAAGGCCAAAAGCTATTCCAGCACGGCTTTCGCCATAGAAAAATTTCCTACGCCTTTAGCTGGCATGAGTGAAGAACAAATAACTAATATAAAAAGCATTGGAGATAGCGCAGGTAAAAAAGTAGCGGAGATACTTCAAACAGGTAAGCTAAAAGTATTGCAGGATTTACTAAAGCATACCCCCGAAGGAGTGCTGGAGATGATGAATGTAAAAGGTCTTGGACCAAAAAAAATTAATACACTCTGGAAAGAAATGGGCATTGATTCCATTAGTGGTTTAGAGACAGCCTGTATACAAAACCGGATTGCAGAAAAAAAGGGGTTTGGTGAAAAAACACAAGCAAAGATTTTAGAATCAATTGAATTTGTACGAAGCAGCAAAGGCAAATTTTTATATAAGGATGTTGAGGACTTTTCTCACGCATTGCAACAAAAATTAGAAACAGGATTTAGTGATGAACTAACCGCTATTACCGGAGAATTCAGAAGGCAGTTGGAAGTTATCAGCCAATTGGAGTGGGTAACCACTGCCACAAAAGACGCTATAAAAAACCTTTTAGTGAATCAACAAATGCAGGTTTTGTCCGAAGATGACGAGCTGTTGATATTATGTGCAGAAGATTTTTTGCCACTACATTTTCATTTCACCGAAAAGAAAACATTTCAGAAAAAATTGCTGGAAACAAGCTGCAGTGAGAATTTTCTAAAGGCCTTGCAGCCACTTTTGGTAAATGCAAAAGCGGAAACAGAAGACGAGATTTTTAAGGCAGCAGGTATCAATTTTATTCCAACATACCTGCGTGAAAGCAAGACCATTTTAGAAAAAGCAAAAGGAGAATCTTTTGAAAACGTTGTGCAGGTAAGTGGTATTAAAGGACTGATTCATTCACACAGCAACTGGAGCGATGGTGTGTATACTATCGAACAAATGACACAGGAATTAATAAAAACAGGCTTTGAATATTTAGTCATTTCAGATCATTCGAAGGCAGCCGCTTATGCCGGTGGTTTATCAGAGCAAAAAATAAAGGAGCAGCATCAATACATTGATGGCCTTAATAAAAAATTCGCCCCCTTTAAAATATTTAAAAGCATTGAGTGTGACATTTTGGGAGATGGAACATTAGACTATGATGACAAAACTTTAGCATCATTTGACTTAGTCATCACGTCCGTTCACAGCAACTTAGATATGGAAGAAGGCAAGGCCATGATGCGGCTTATGGGCGCTATAAAAAACCCGTACACAACCATCCTTGGCCATATGACAGGCAGGTTATTATTAAAACGTAAGGAGTATCCTATAGATCATAAAGCCATCATTGATGCCTGTACCGAAAATAATGTGGTAATTGAAATCAATGCATCCCCGTATCGCCTGGATATGGACTGGCGCTGGATTGATTACGCTATGGAGAAAGGACTGCTGCTATCTATAAATCCTGATGCACATACCCTGGAAGAATTTTCATACATAAAGTATGGAACACTGGTAGCTCAGAAAGGGGCGCTGCCCCAAAGCAGAAACCTGAGTTCTTTTTCATTACAGCAATTTGAAAGCTGGTTGCAGGAAACGAGAAAGAAGAAAGGCTTACTATAGTTAAGATGGCGGTTGCAGGTTTTCATATTAAATTTCAACTGCAGATTTTATAATGGCCAGGTACAAATTCAACTTGTCAGCGGAAGTTGTACAAAAAACGTCGTGCCTTCGCCTTCGGAGGTTTCAAACCATATCTCGCCGCCAGCCTGTTCAACAATGCTTTTACACATGGCTAACCCTAAGCCGGTACCTGAGGTTTTTGTAGTAAAGTTGGGCGTAAAAATTTTTGAATGCATTTCACCCCCGATGCCTTCACCATTATCCGATATAGAAATTATTACCTGACCTACCTTACGCTCCTCGCTAATAACAATCGTACAATGCTCCCTTTCCATACATGCATCAACAGCATTTGTCATAAGGTTGGTAAACAAACGGTTCATGTGTGTTTTGTCGGTTCTCATAAATAGCCCTTCTGTGTGTTGGTGCCATTGAAGGTCAATCTTGGGATTAGATGAATATAAATCAACCAAAGAACTAATTATTATATGCAAATCAACGATCTCTAAGCGCTTATTTCCAATGTTGGCAAACTGCGAAAAGTCGGCAGCAATTTTAGAAAGATGGTCAATCTGTTCAATCAGCGTGTTGGCAACGTTAGCAGTAAGTGTCTGTATGTTAGGCTGGTTATTTTGAATCGCCTTCTGCAGGTATTGGATACTTAATTTCATCGGCGTCAACGGATTCTTTATTTCATGCGCGACCTGCCTTGCCATCTCCCGCCATGCCCCTTCCCTTTCGCTCTTTGCCAGCGCTTCCGCACTGCGCTCTAATTGATGTACCATCTTATTATACTGCGTTACTAAGTCTCCAATTTCATCGGCACTATTCCAAACAATTTCCTCAGCTGCTTTACCTAAGGTTATTTCTTTCATCTTGTTGCCAATAACCGAAAACGAGCTTGTGATTTTATTTGTTATGAATAAGGCAATTACACCTGCTAATAAAAAGATGAAGGCATTGAGGTTGATAATGGTTACAAAAAAATTCGAAATCTCCTGCTTTAGATCGAACTCTGATGAAAAATAAGGGATGTTTAGGTACGCATATACATTACCTTGCTTATCCCTGATGGCAGTATATATACTAAGATAACGTAAGGAGCTTATTGTTTCATCCTGCACCCGCTGTACTTCATCCAGCTTCCTTAAACGATAATAGGCTGCAGGGTGCATTTTGGTGCTTAACACGCCCTTTGTATAAACGTCGTCGTACGATGAAACCTGAAGATTACCCTGCACATCATATACGTTGGCATCGACATCATGTACATCGGCAATTTCCTGAACAAGGCTTTGCATACTTTCCCTTGTAACAGAATCGGTGAAATCAAACCCGTTGTTCAGGATTTTAGCTTGCTCTATCCGATGCTGCATTTCTTTTACTGTAATGCTTGCGGTGCGGCTGAGGCGCTCAACATTGTTACGGTAATAACGGGCAATAAAAAAAGAGATGGTGGCAATTCCAATAATTAAAAAAGAGAGTACAGAAATGAGGATGATAGTGCCATGTATTTGAGTTCGAATATTTAATCTTGAAAATAAGTTTACAGTACCCCGGCTCTTGGCCAGTTTAATAAGAAAAGCAATGGACCGTAGTAGGCCAACCAGGAATAAAAAAGCGCAAAATAAATAACTGAATAACGTAATGCTTTCTAAAAGAGAGTCTTTCTTTTTAGCTACTACCACCACCTTCTTATTAAAGCCTCTTAACCATAGTTCATCATAGTCGCCGCTTTCATCACTTCGCTGCCGTTGATCCATTTCACCTTTAGGGATCTGGTCATCTGTAATATTTATGGAAAAGGCATATTTGCTGGAGTGGTTCCGCAACAGGTTTTGATTATACACGGCGTAACTGTAGTAAGCCGAATTTTCAGGATCGTTTCGATTGATTTGCCGGAAAAACTCCGGGAAAAGTGCATCAGAACTTTGATAGTGCCTGGGTGCGGATAGAATAAAAAATGAGCCAATGTAATGAGTGCTATCGGTTATGGTTCGTTTGATAATATAAACAAAGCGGTCATACGAGGTTTCAATGAAAAATAAGTCAGCAATGCCTGCCGGCTTGCTTTGCATGTTAAAAAGCGTGTTGATTTCCGCAAAGCTTTTACCGTCTTCGTTATACAACGCCCTGTTAACTGAGTCGAAGATGTAGATTTGTGTATTGTATGGGGCCAAATCAGCCGTTAAAATGCTATCTCGTATTTTAGGATTTTCTTCAGCTGAATAAAACCGGTGAAAGTTTCGTCTTAAGTACCGGTTGTCTAAATAAGTTGAAGCAACGCTTAAGATGTTTTCCCTTGAAGGGTCGTTAAGCTGGTCGTATTTTTCAGCAATGCCTTTCCTGGTACGCAGCTCGGTTTCGCGGTTGCCCTTTAACACCAGCAAAGCCAGCGAAGCCGAAAACACAAAGATCCAAAACAGTATGCCGGCAATTGTTATTTTGAAGCGGTTAATTACCAATCCCTCACCACTTAATAAGAGTGTGTAAACAACAAGCCAACCCAATACCGGGAGCTGAAAAAGAACAACCGACGCGCTACCCCACACAGTAAGAAACAACAACCCGATAGCCGCAACTGCAAAATACAGATGCCAAAGATTAGGGAAAGCCGCCAGAATGATGCGAAAAAGAAGTCGTGAAAAAAAATAGTATGAAAGTGATAGCAAAGCAAACACAGCAAACCCAACAACTGAGTAAATACTTAGCGTAAAAAAATCTGTTACATTAAAAGAAATTTTCGAAGCAGTAACAAGTTCATGCACTACGTGTGCTAATTGAAACGTAGAAAAGATCAACAGGAAAACACAGGTGATACCTATAGCAATACTTGCATTGCCCCTTATAAACACCGGCGCTCTTTTTTGAGGGCCGAGGCTATACCATGTGAACAAAATAACCCAGCAGGCAAAAAAAGCATGAAGCAACAGATCGCCAAGCGACCGGTTAAAAGCATTAGACGCATACACAGCAGGATCAAAAAGAGGAAAATGGCGTAAGGCGAGGAACTGGGGGAAAAGAAATAAAGCAACTCTCAGGGTAATTAAAATGGCAGTTAGAAAAAGTATCGCTTTGGCAGATCCCTTTCTGCGGTTAATAGATTCAGCAGTGAGTTGGAGATAAACCAGCAGTGAAATAAAGGCCAGTAGCCGAAGCAAAACCGTAACTAAATTGCCTGTATCGTCGTTACTGTGTGCTACCCGCTTTATATAAAACAACTTAGTTCCATCTGCAGAATGAATAGGGAAGTCTGTTGGCTGGGTAGAAATTGATACCTGCCTGATGGCCTTCTTATCATATACAAACTGTGTTTGCAGATAATCGTTTTGCAGAAAATATTTATGTAAGACAGGAATCAGAATATAAGCGACGACGTTATTCGTCATCCCCGGTAATTGCAACCTTCTTTTATAAATGATATAATAGCCGTTAAGCAGCTGCTGAAAAGTTACCCCATCCCTTAAATTAAAATCGGCTTTAGGGGGCAGTATTCTTTGGTTGTTCCAGAAAAGAGGGTCTTCAGAGTCCGACATAGTTTCTGCAAAAAGAAATACACCATATATTTTAGCTTCCACTTCTTTAAACTCTTTCAAAGACTCTGATTGCAGTACTAACTTGCGCATCAGTGCCGTATCGGCTAATAGATTTTGAGCATCTTGCTGCTGCTCGGATACATAGTGTTGCAATTGCCGCTGCTGGTATTTTACAGACGGCTGCGAGCCCAGATACCAGGTAGACAAAAAAGAAAGCAAAACCAATGCTACAGCTAAAAACAGGAGACTGCGTCTCCGCAGGTAATTATGTAAAGGAGGTACCTTCAATCGGTTTGTCGTTTGATTTGGTTCCAGATGGTATCCATTTCTTCCAGTGTCATTTGCGCAAGAGGCTTGCCCGTAGCCAGTGCCTTGTCTTCCATCTGTGTAAAACGCTTTATAAATTTCTTGTTGGTTACCTCTAAAGCATTTTCGGCGTCCACGTTCAAAAACCGTGCAAAATTCACTAATGAAAACAGCAGGTCACCATACTCCTCCTCTATATCATTTTGAACTCCGGACGCAATGGCTTCGTGCAACTCTGCCTCTTCTTCTTTTACTTTTTCCCAAACTTGTGCTGCTGTTTCCCATTCAAAGCCCACCTGTTTCGCCTTCTCCTGTAAACGCATTGCTTTTACTAATGCGGGTAACGTTTTAGGCACACCAGATAAAACCGAAGTCTTGCCTTCCTTCATTTTCAGTTTTTCCCAATTGCGCTTTACATCTTCCTCATCGTTTACTTTTACATCGCCATAAATATGGGGATGACGGCTTATCAATTTTTCACAAACACCATTGATGACATCATCTATTGTAAACTGCGCCTGTTCTGTTCCAATTTTTGAATAGAAAACAATGTGCAGTAAAAGATCGCCCAGTTCCTCCCTGATGCCCCCCCAGTTTCCATCGGTAATAGCATCAGTAAGTTCATACGTTTCTTCGAGTGTCATTTGTCGCAGGGTGTGGATGGTTTGCTTTTTATCCCAGGGACACTTGTCCCGCAGATCGTTCATGATGTTTAACAAACGCTCAAAGGCTTCACCGGTATTTTTCATTGCTTACAATTGAATTACAGAAAAAATTAAAAAGATCAGGAACAACAATAAAGCAGTAACAAAAGCAAGAATGTTGAGCAATAAAAACTTCGCTGTAGTTTTGCCCCAACCCTGGCCGTAAAACCGCTTCATAGCAATAAACAGGTACACGCCACCCGATAGAAAAACCAGCGTCATAGCCAATTCTAAAATGCCCCATTTCAGCCAGTTATACAGCTTTGAAAACAAGAAGAAAAGCAAAAACAGGATAAACGTAAAGATGTAGTGGTAAAGTGTAAACACTGCATGATCGCTGTAAAAAAACTGCTTGCGGCGTACGTAAAGAAGTTTAAGAATCAGTGCAAAAAAGGGAAGCGATACAAAAAGCAGATAGGGAAATTTGTGCAGGAGGGAGTTCAATATACTACCCGCCATTGCACTGTCATCATCGGCAAACTTTTTTTTATATGCCTTCCATTTTGCAGCTAGTGTCTTATCCAGCCAAGCGGATTTAGAATTGAATGTCAGATCCGTGTTTTTCGGAGATACCTCCATAAGGTACTCTTTGTTTTGAAACTGAATCAGGAACGAACTGTCGTTGGTTGGATTTCCAGACTTTAGAAGCCCTACTGCAATCGTGGTATCGAGCAAAAAATAAAGCTGGCGTTCCACCAGGCTGTCGCTTTTGCCGGCTTGCTTTTGCTTGTACAAAACAGAGGCATATTCCAGTCTTTCTACCTTAGACATGGTTCGGTAGCTACCGGTACTTTTAATTATGCTGCCAGAATCGAACCCAAACGAAAAAAACAGCAGGAAAAATACCGCCGACGTGAATAGGTACATGCGAATCGGGTCCAGGTGGCTTTGTCTTTTTCCGGCCACATAAGCTTTGGGAACAAAACCCGGCTTGAATAAGAGCTTGCCAACCGTATGAAAGAACTTGCCGTCAAAGTGAAGAAGGTCGTAAATAAAATGTGCAATCAATCCCCATGCACTTTGCTTTGGTACAATGTTCTCCTGCCCGCATTGCTGGCAATAGCGGCCATGCACTTCGGTATCGCAGTTTAAGCAATTTTTTTCTTTCCGTTCCGGGTTGTGGCTCACCTAAAATTTTTCTTAAAAATAGGGACAAAAAAACCACTTTACCGAATGCTTGTCATCTGCAACAAAAGCATTCTCTACTTTTGAAGCAAACAATATCTCAATGAAAGCTTTCTCTCTTATTGCTGCTATTTTCTTTTCCTTTACCGCTTCTTCCCAATATTATTATAAGGACATTATTGGTACAAAAGAAAGCGCTGAACTCATTACTTCCTATCGTCATAACAAAGTGCAGAAAGTGGCACTCAACAGCTATACCGTTAATAATACGCCGATAGAAAACTTTATTATAAGGCAAGAGTTTTTACCAGCACAGCAGGCATTGCAAACCATTACAAAAACAGAGTATAGCCATCCTTCTTACCTTACTTCTTATATTAACAATAATGGCAAACTGGTAAAAGCCACCGATTCTTCAAATGGAATAATAAACACTTCTGTTTATAGTTACAATAACGCCGGCCAGCTTGCTTCTATATTTATTACCGCAGGTGATACCCTGGCCGCTACCCAAACCGATGAGCACCAGTGGCAGTACAATGCACAAAACAAGGTGACAAGGATGCTTAGGATAAAGAATAAAAAAGACACAGCCATCGTAACTTTTAAGTTAGATGAAGCGGGTAATGTAATTGAGGAACAGGAAAAACGCCGCGCTGTAACCGAAGAACCTTTTTATTATTACTATGATGACAGCAACCGCTTGACTGATATTGTTCGCTACAGCCCAAAAGCACGTCGGTTGTTGCCAGAGTATATGTTTGAATACTCCCAAACAAACCAGGTTATCCAGCGCATTACCGTACCGCAGAACAGTAACCAGTACCTCATATGGCGTTATGCTTATAGCGATAAAGGTCTGCGAACTAAAGAAGTTATCTTTAATAAGGACAAAGAGCAGACAGGCAAGGTTGAGTACCAATATACTTTCAGTAATTAATATAATAGGCTTATTTAGGCGACCGAAATACAGTGACCCGCCTGCGAAATAAGGGTTACAATGCCCCGGATAAAAACGGCAGATGTTTATGAGCTAAAACGGCTGTATGTTGGTACAGCCTGAACATGTTAAAAGCCGCGATTACAGCGAGGTTATTTAAAAATATAAAAGTAGAAATGACTTACGGTGCATTTCTGTCGCTAAAGATGCCGGAGCAAGCTGCCGCGGCATCTGATTACATATAGAATTTCAAACCAAGGTTTTGTCGGTACGGTATTTAGCTAGCAGCATTTAAATGCCGTCCTAAGGCGGTCACCTAATTATTTTGCTTTTAAAACATATTCAGCTTAACACCTAACTGCGCCATAATACCTGTGTATGCTGACATATAATTCCTGCTTATTTTTTCCCGCCCTTTTTTATAGGCTTGCCATATTTCTGCTTCATCTGTTCCTTGCGGCTCACTCGTTTATTAACCTTACTATTCTTTGCCGATTTTTCGTGAAACGAAGCGCCCCGCTCTTCCCGCTTGGGAAGCTTTACCTGTATCTCTTTCATGTATACTTTAGGCTGTTCATCATCTGTTAACCGGGTTGACAGTTGCAGGTGCGGCGGCAGGGGAGAAACCGGTATGCTGAATTTCATGAAGCTTTCTATAGCTTCGCGTGTATCATTATCCTTTTCAGTAACAAAGCTGATGGCGAAACCCTTCTTATCGGCACGGCCAGTTCGCCCAATACGATGAACATAACTCTCCGGAACATCGGGCAGGTCAAAATTAATTACATGCGTTACTTCGGCAACATCAATACCGCGGGCAACAATATCGGTAGCAATGATAAAACGGTACGTTCCTTCCTTAAAACTTTTTACGGTATTGAACCGGTGATTTTGTTCCTTGTTAGAATGGATAAGGCCCATCGTTCCTTCAAACTCTGGCTCCAGTTCTTCATACAGTTGGTCTGCCATTTTTTTTGTAGCTACGAATACCAGCACTTTGGTCATGGCAGCATCTTCGGTAAGCAACAGCTTGAGCAAGGCCACTTTCGTATAAAAGTTAGGTACTTCATATGCTGTTTGAATAATGTTTTCAACAGGAGTACCCGCAGGCGCTGCCTCTACCCTAACCGGGGCCGGAAAGTATTCGTTCATAAGCACCTCTACTTCCTCAATAAGGGTTGCAGAAAACAGCAGGTTTTGGCGGCGTTGTGGCAACAGGTCCAATATGTTTTTTAACTGGGTGCGAAAGCCCAGATTAAGCATTTCATCTACTTCATCTATTACCAGTTTCTTTATTGATTTTACTTTAAAGGCGCCGGTCACAGCCAGGTCGAACAGCCTGCCTGGTGTTGCTACCAGAACATCAAAGCCGTTTTGCGTTTCAAGCCGCTGCGTATTGATATTGACGCCTCCATACACGCCTACCACATCTATGCTTAAATGGGCGGCTAAACTCTTTACTGTTTCCACCACCTGCAGCACCAGTTCCCGGGTGGGCACTATTATAAGAATTTGCGGCTCTTTGGTTTTGGAGTATTTCCATTGGTTAAGCAGGGGCAGAAGATAGGCGATAGTTTTTCCTGTTCCTGTCTGAGCTATCCCGCAAACATCTGCGCCACTCATTACTACTGAAAAAACTTTTTCCTGAATGGTAGTGGGCCTTGTATAACCAAGATCCGTTAGTGCGGCCGATAACCGTTTGTCAATCTTAAAATCCTTGAACATAATAGGCAAGTGGATGAAGGGCGAAGGTAGGGCTTCAGCAGAAAACGAGGGGTTGTGAAAGGAACAGGCAAGGGGCCTTTTCTAAATAAAATAATAAACAAGTTACGGCGACCTTTTCTATTTGATCATTTTACCGGTGGTGTAAACAAGCCGGCCCCGGAAGCGAATGAAATTATTCATCAATGGCTGTTAAATTAGCTCTCTTTGCATGTTGTGGCCCGGAGAACACTTGAGAGGTAATCATGCTATATTTATAAATTCATTACCGAATTATCACTGCCTAAAAATAATCAAATGAAAAAGATTTTTTTTGCTTTCACGTTCGTAGTTTCTCTTCAAGCCGCAGCACAAACCCATCGTCTCGAAAAACTCTGGCAAACCGATACCATTGTTGCCATTCCGGAGTCGGTTTTACCGGATAGCAAAAACAACATTCTTTATATATCGCTTATTGATGGCGCCCCGTGGTCGGCGGATGGGAAAGGAGGCGTTGGTAAGTTAAGCCCTGACGGCAAGAACTATAATCCGGCATGGATAACAGGGTTACATGCGCCTAAAGGAATGGGAATAGCCGGTAACAAACTTTACGTGGCCGATATGGGTGAAGTTGTAGTTATTGACATGGCAAAAGGAACAATAGCAAGAAAACTTGCCATTGAAGGAGCAACAGGCTTAAATGATATTACAGTAACCGGTAAAGGCATCATCTATGTTTCGGATTCCCGTACGGGCAAGATATGGAAACTCGAAAACGAGAAGGCCGAACTCTATCTTGACACACTTAATGGCCTTAATGGATTAAAAGCAATAGGCGATGACCTGTATATTGGCGCCGGCAAAAATTTTATGAAGGCTGATAAAAACAGAACCCTCACAAAAGTGGCCGAACTATCGCAGGGGATTGACGGCATTGAACCCGTTGGCAATGGTGACTTTATTTTGACAGCCTGGACCGGATACATTTTTTATGTTACAGCTACAGGAACGGTAGAAACATTATTAGATACGCACCTGGAAAAAAAGAACACGGCGGATATTGGATTTGATGCCAGGAAAAGGATTGTTTACGTTCCAACTTTTAATGCAAAAACAGTAGTGGCTTATCAACTGAAGTAAAAACAAAACCGGGAAAATGGTTTTCCCGGTTTGTTGTATAATCTAAAATTTGTAAAAAAGCTACTTCGCAAACTCATCGGCAAGGTTGTTCATTTCTTTATCACCAAGTTTCCCCCCCGATGCAATTACAATTTTGTATTTAAACGTAACAGAACCACCAGGTTTTAATGTAAAGTTCAGCTCTTCTGCCCCGTTGCTGAATACTTTTCTACCTAATGGATTAAGCGCAAATAACCCATAACCCCGTGCATGCCAGTAAGCCGGGTAGCCAACGTTTGATGGATGATCAATGATACCAATGGCAACGTCCTTACCTTCTTTCTTGCCCTGCAACGTTGCCCAGCGTCCTTTTGTA
>DASQMG010000120.1:0-8424 GCA_035645595.1 Flavisolibacter sp.
AAGGCAATACCACAACCAAAAAATCCGTTAGTTTAGCTAAAATTCATAACTGGTATGAGATATTTGTTAACGGGGATTTTAAGTCTGTTCTTAATTGCTTTTTTTAATTCCTGTAAGAAAGAAGTGAGTTTAGAGTTGGGGTCATCTGCAAAAGGGGCACTTCGGGATAATGGCGGCGACTGCTTACCAAAAACTGTTACTGGCACCTATATGGCAGGTAGGGCATTCACCGATAGTAATTTTATCGAGGTAACTGTTGATGTTCTTACAGCTGGCCCTTATACTATTGCCACAGACACTTTAAACGGATACTCTTTTAAAGCTACGGGAACTTTTTCTGCTATTGGGGCAAATACTGTTCGTTTGAAAGGAAGCGGTACACCGGTAGCAAACGGTGTAAATAATTTTACAGTTGTATTTGATTCGAGCTTCTGCGAAATCGCAATAACTGTAGTCCCGGCTGGCAGTACGGGTGGCCCTGCAACCTTCACACTGGCTGGTTCTCCCAACGGTTGCACAGCGTTCGACCTCCAGGGGACTTATATAAAAGATACAAGCTTAACCGGTACGAACAGGGTAGGAGTGCAGGTAAATGTAAGTACTACCGGCACGTATTCCATAGCTACCAATACGGTAAACGGCTACTCATTCACCAATACCGGAACCTTTAGCACCACAGGTATTCAAACCGTTTTTTTACAAGGTACCGGTAAGCCGGTAGCTGCTAAAACGGATAATTTTACAGTAACCGCAGGAACATTAACTTGTACTTTCCCGGTAGTGGTACTGGCCAATACGCCCAGCCCTTGTGGTATTACTCCTCAGGGTACGTATACCTCGGGCACTGCGTTGAGCGCTACCAACAGGGTGGTACTTACACATAATTACACGGCTGCGGGCCCTTACACGGTTAGCACAGGAACTGTAAATGGGTATAGCTTTAGTACCAGCCCAACACCTTATACTGCTACTGCGGGAGCAAACACCATAACATTAAATGCAACCGGTACGCCAACAACCACAGGTACAAACACCTTCACGGTTAATTTTGGCGACGGCACCAGTTGTACGTTTGCCGTAACGGTTGTTGCAGGTACAACGCCGGTTCCCAACAACGACCATTTTCCTTTAACAGCTAATAGCTGGTGGAGCTATGATGATTTCTTTAGTCCGGGTGACACTATTAAAATGACGAACGCCGCTGCTGCTACCATTGGCGGTAATATTTATCGGGCATTCCACTACAGTGATGATTCTGGACCTTTCGACACATCGCATTTTAGAAAAAGTGCCAATGACTATTTTGAGTACCGTCCTGCAGATTTTTACAGTGCTGTTCTATTTGACGCTCCCCAAAAGGTAGATATTCTCTTTTTAAAAGAAAACTTAACTACGAACGCCACCTGGAATTCAGCTGTTTTTCCGGGCACTTCTAACGGACAGGCTTTAAACCTCAGGTATGCGTTTACTTGTGCTGATGCAAATGCTTCGCTAACGGTAAATGGCAAGTCTTTTACCAATGTTTATAAAATTACATTTAAAGGACAGGTCAGTACGATGGGCTCGCCGTATACTGATGATGGTGCTTTTTGGACGGCCTTTTATGCAAGAGGTGTAGGGCTAATAAGTCTTCAGGTAACCGATGGAACCACCGTTCTGTACGAACAAAAAATTAGAAACTGGGTGGTGTTCTAACCCTTTGGCAATAGACTACTTAAAGACCGCCTTACAATAAGGCGGTCTTTGTTTTTAATCGTTGATCTGCTTTCTTTTTCAAACCTCACCCTTATCTTTGCCGCAAATTTCAGAAAACGTGATGGCATTTAGGCGAATCAAATCCTTATCAGTAGCGGCTTTCAGCCTGTTATTGTTACTTTCTTCCACTATTTCTTTTGCACAGCATAAAGGCGATCAGCACCTGCAAAAAGAAGACAAAGTGCTGGAAGCTTCGGATGAAAAAGGCGGTGAAGGCCATGATAGTAAAAAATTCGATGCCAATGAGGTCATTTTCGGTCACGTGATGGATGCACACCAGTTTCACTTCTTTTCTTATAAAGGCAGCAATGGCGAACAGCATCATGCCACCATCCCTTTACCTGTTATTTTATTTGAGCCCGGACGCGGTTGGAGCCTGTTCAGTTCCGGTAAATTTCACCACGGCGAAGAAACTTATAACGGTTACCGTATTGTTACCCAGCACTATCGCGAGTTTTTAAAGGAAGGCGGGATGCAGGACAATGAAATCAGGCTGTTGAGCGATGAGCAGATTGTAGCAGTTGATAATGCAGGCCGCCCATTACCTAATATAAAAGTTTACGATTTATCTATCACACGCAATGTAGTGCAAATGTTCCTGGCCCTTATTGTACTTGTTTGGCTAATGCTTTCTGTAGCTAAACGTTACCGCAATGGCCAGGGAGTTACCTCGGCGCCAAAAGGCTGGCAAAACGCCATTGAACCGGTTATCCAGTTTATACGCGATGATGTGGCGAAACCTAACATCGGTCATAAATACCAACGGTATATGCCGTTGTTGTTAACTATTTTCTTTTTCATTCTCATCAACAATATATTTGGGCTGATTCCCGGCTCAGCTAATGTAACAGGTAATATTGCTTTTACGGCTGTTCTGGGTTTGGTTTCCTTTTTAGTGATCACTTTCAGTGGAAACAAACACTATTGGGGGCACATTTTTAATCCGCCTGTTCCATTTGGTATAAAATTTATTATGGTTCCCGTGGAGATACTATCCATCTTTACAAAGCCCTTTGCCCTTATTATTCGTTTGTTTGCCAATATGCTGGCAGGTCACATTATTATAATCTGTCTGATTTCCCTGATTTTCATTTTCGGAAATATGAGCACGGGAGTAGGAATTGGTTTCTCGCCCATCTCTATTGCTTTTGCCGTGTTTATTTATGTGATTGAGGTATTGGTTGCGTTTATCCAGGCCTTTATTTTTACTAACCTGACTGCTGTTTTTATTGGTCAGGCTTCGGAAGATCATCACCAGCACGAAGGGGATGCGCACCACGGTAACCCGGCAACAGAACCGGTAATTATTTAAGTTGACAGCTGATGGTTTTATTGTTGTTTGCCTTTTTAGCTAACAGCGAACTAACAATAAGCAACAGTTTTAAAAGTCTTTTTTTAACCATTATAAAGAACAAACATGGATTTATTATTCACATTGCTGCAAGCTACAGAAGTAGTATCTGACACAGGCCTAGCTAATGCCGGTGGTGCTATTGGTGCTGGTTTAGCAGCAATTGGTGCTGGTATCGGTATCGGCCAGATTGGTAGAGGTGCAGTAGAATCTATTGCCCGCCAGCCAGAAGCTTCTAACGACATCCGTGCAAACATGATTTTGACAGCCGCCTTCATTGAGGGTGTTGCCCTGTTTGCCGTTATTGCAGGTATTCTTGCGATGTTCGTTTAAAAAATAAACTGCATCCAAAGCACAGGGCGGAGGGTGCAGTTTAAATTTCCCAGCCCATAAAGGAGCTCGGAAGCACTCAAGATCTAAAAGTTCTTTACGATAGCAAGTTGTTCAATTAAAAAAGTCTGTTTGACCCCATCAGACGTAAAGCCCCTTAGGGTTTTGGGGTTCTTTGTATGCGTTTACTAACACCTGAATTAGGTTTGCTTTTTTGGACCTTACTGGCATTTATTATAGTGTTTGTTGTGCTAAAAAAGTTTGCCTGGAAGCCTATATTAGCTTCTTTGGATAAAAGAGAAAAGTCAATTGCCGATTCGTTGGAAACTGCGGAAAGAGTAAAGCGTGAAATGGCGCAACTGAAGAATGAAAATGAAGAGTTGATGGCCAGGGCCCGTGAAGAAAGAAGCGTGATGCTGAAAGAAGCCCGGGACGCGAAAGATAGGATTGTGGCTGAGGCAAAGGAGCAGGCTAAAATAGAAGCTAATAAAATCATCACTGAATCGCAGCAGCAAATCAATGCGCAAAAGATGGCTGCAATTACCGAGGTAAAAAACCAGGTAGGTAAGTTGGTGGTAGAAGTGACAGAGAAAGTTTTACGTAGAGAATTATCCGACAAACAGGCCCAGGAAGCGCATATTAAAGGACTGGTAGATGATGTTAAGCTGAACTAAGAAAAAAGCTATCAGCCATTAGCTGTCAGCTGTTAACAAAGCTGCAGGCTGGCGGCGTAAAGCAGAAAGCTATATAATTATGTTGAATCCAAGAGTAGCCTCACGGTATGCCAAATCAGTATTAGATCTTGCCATTGACAAAGGGCAGTTGGAAGAGGTATATAATGATATGCTTTATTTACAGCAGTTAACAAAAGGCAGTCGCGACTTCCTGAACCTGCTGCGAAGTCCCGTTATAAAAAGCGATATAAAAATTAAAGCGGTGGATGCTGTAACCGCGGGGAAAATTGGTGTTATAACGACATCTTTTACATCGTTGATGATTAATAAAGCAAGGGAAGCCGTATTGCCCGAGGTGATAACTTCATTCATAAAGCAGTACAAGGAAAAGAAGGGTATTGAAACAGTAAAGCTTACAACTGCTATCCCCCTGAGCGATTCAGTGAAGAAGGACATTATTGAACAAGTAAAGAAGACAGGCAATATTCAAAATCTGGAGTTGGAAGAAGTTGTTGACCCCAATATTATAGGCGGCTTTGTTTTGCAAACCGGTGATAAGTTGATTGATGCCAGTGTCTCTTATGATCTAAAAAATATTTCACGACAGTTTGAGAACAATGATTTTATCTATAAGGTGCGATAGATAGTATAACATCTGACTATTTAAAAAAAGGCTTTCTAATTAGAAAGCCTTTTTTTATGAGCCAAGCAGCTTTAACGGTAGTTAAGGTATCTACACAAATAATAAGTAACATTCCTTTAACTAAAATCAATATTTATGAAGTCAAGCCTCATATGCCTGCTCTTTTTACTTCTATCACCTTTCTTTTTGTGGGCACAAAGAGTTGTTACAGGAAAGGTGTCTGACGCCCAAAATCAACCACTGCCTTTTGCAACCGTATCCGTCCAGGGTACAAACACCTCTACCCAAACAGACGCAAATGGAAATTTTTCCATCAGTGTACCAAATGCAAATGCCAGGTTGATTGTAACCTTTGTTGGTTATGCCAGCCGCACAATTGATGCTTCCGGTACCAACCTGAATGTGAGCCTGGAGGAAGACAGGTCCAGTTTAAGTGAGGTGGTGGTAACGGGGCTCGCCACAAGCGTTAAAAGGAGTAACCTGGCCAACTCAGTGGCTACTATTTCTTCGAAGCAGTTAACAGGTAATACGCGTCCACAAACCCTGGATGGAGCTATGCAGGGAAAGATTGCGGGGGCGCAAATCAGCGCTAACAGTGGTGCTCCGGGGGGTGGTTTTTCCGTCAGGCTCAGAGGCATCTCTTCCATCAATCTGTCTTCGGAACCGTTATACATAATTGATGGAGTTTATGTAAACAATTCTCAAAACTCAACCGGCGCTGGTACCGGCCCGTTTAATGGAGCCACGGGGCAAACCTCCGGAACACAGGATCAGGCACCCAACCGCCTGGCTGATATTAACCCGGCAGATATTGAGAACATTGAAATTTTAAAAGGCCCAAGTGCAGCAGCCATCTATGGTACCCGTGCTAATGCCGGTGTAGTTCTCATCACAACCAAAAGGGGGAAAGCAGGAAAAACTACCGTAAATGTTGGTCAGGATATTGGTATTGTCAGGGCCTTGAATCTTATTGGTATGCACAAAACCATTTGGGACAAACAGTTTACAGTTGGTACCGACAAAGCATCGGGAGCAGACTATACTGCTTTAAAGGCATCTGTAAATCCTACGAATCAAACATGGGATTATGAAGATATTGTTTATGGAAATACAGGCGTTATCTCTAATACCCGCCTGGCCATATCGGGTGGTACTGACAAAATTCGTTTCTATGCAGGTGGTACCCGGTCGCATGAAACCGGTATTCAAAAAAGAACCGGCTATGAGCGAAACAGTGTTCGTTTAAACCTGGATTTGAAACCAGCCAACTGGTGGGACATCGGAGTTTCAGCAAATGTTTTAAATACAAATAGCGACCGGTCATTTAGTGGTAACGATAATAATGGGGTGTCTTTAGGCTATTCACTGGCATACCTGCCCAACTGGTTACCGCAATTACCGGTAAACGGCGTTTACCCTGCTAATAAATATACAGGGCAAAATCCTTTAGAGATTGTTGATAAAGGTGTAAACAACGAAAAAGTAAACCGCTATATCGTCTCCTTTAATAATACATTCCATCTTTTGCGCAAGCCGGAGCATCGGTTGAAGCTGGCCATACAAGGAGGCTTTGATTATGTAAACCAGGAGAATTTTGTGCATATGAAAGAAGAGATTCAGTACCAGCAGCAAAGAGCAAACCCAGGTGCTGTAAGAAATACCTTTACAAGAAGTAGAAATGTAAACATCCAGGCCTTTTTAGTGGATAACCTGGATATCAAGAAGTTCAGTTTTACTACATCTGCAGGAGCAGTTCGCCTGGAAACAGATAATAAAGTACAGTGGTTCCAGGGCGAAGGTGTGCCGAGGGGAACCACTAATACAAACAATGCTGCTGTACAGATTTCCAATCTCGATTTATCTTACTGGCAGGACGTCGGTTTGGTGGCACAGGAGGAAATCAACTGGGACGATAAAATTATTGCTACAGGGGGTGTACGCTTTGATAAAACCAGCCTGAATGGTAATGCGAATAAGTTTTACGCTTTCCCTAAAGCGTCAGTAGCAGTTAACCTAAGCAACTTTAGTTTTTGGAATGTTGGCGCCATCAATTTATTCAAACTTCGCGGCGCATTTGGGCAAACCGGTAACCCAGCTTCCTTCGGGTCTAAATTTACCAGCATTATTCCATTTGCTATTGATGGTGTGACAGGCTTTTCTACGCCTACTACAGTTGGTAACCCGGTAATTGAACCGGAAATATCCCAGGAGTATGAATTTGGTGTTGACTTCGCATTTTTCAAAAGCCGTGTAAATGGTGAGGTAACTTATTACAACAGAAAAATTAAAAATTTCATTGATTTATTTAACCTGTCAAGCGGAACCGGCGTTACCTCTTACAAAGCATTTAATGTAGGAGATATAGAAAACAAGGGCATTGAAATAGTGCTAGGTGGAACAGCGGTTCAAAATAAGAATGTTAAATGGAATACTACATTTAGCTGGTGGCAAAACCGCAGTAAAATTACGCGCCTTATTATTCCTGAAAAGGCAACGGCTGCTACAGGATTTGGTGCCTTTGGAACACAACGCCTGCGGGTAGGGTTCTCACCCTCTTTATGGTATGGCACACCAAATGTTAATGGACTTCCCACCGCTTATGAAGATGCGCAACCTAAATGGCAGTTAAGCTGGAGCAACAACATTACTTTCCTCCGAAATTTTGAGGCTTCTTTCCTGTTCCATCATAGTCATAAAAATTTCAATAGCAGTTTAAATCAGGAACTGACTGATGAAGGCGGGACATCACCAGATTGGAGTAAGTTAAATGACAAAGGGGAACCATTGGGGTCGGTCCGCATTTTAGGTGCAGGAACTCCACCTACTACTACAAGACAGTTTATACAAGATGCAACGTTCACTAAATTACGGGAGGTGTCTTTATACTACTCTATACCAAAAGCTACATTGAGTAACATTGGTTTCTTAAAAAATGTGGGAGAGTTGCGTGTAGGTGTCTCGGGAAGTAACTTGTTTGTTTGGACAAACTATTATGGCTACGATCCTGAAGCCGCTAACTTTGGCAACCGCCCAACACTGGCTTCCGTTGACTTGCTCAGTTTTCCATCTGCAAGACGCATGTTCTTTCACTTAAACATTACTTTTTAATAACAGAAAATATGAAAAAAATAATTATAGCCCTGGTAACCGTAGTGAGCCTCGCAGGAATGAGTGGGTGCGAAAAAGGTATATTCAATGTTGATGATTCTACCATTGACCCTAACCTCGTTGCCGAGGAAGTTGTATTAGCCAATCCCTCAAAAACGCAGATCATACAGCTTTGCAAAGGGTTGGAAAGTGCTATGCGTAATGGGTATAACGATTTCATTGCCAGCACTGGCGCCGTGGGGCGAGAAGTAGTAAGCTCCCGCTCTACTGATAACCGGTATTACACCGAGTTATTAGGAACTGATGTTGCCAACTTTGGTGGAGCCAATGACCCGGCTGGTATTTTTAATGCTTACTATGCTGCTTTTTCTGCAACACGCCGTCGTGCCGAACTGTTAGCCCGTACAGCAAACAATGCAACAAGCATTACTGCCGGAGAGAAAAAAGCAGTAGAAGGGTTTGCCCGTACTATCCAGGCTTATGTAACACTAAACCTGCTGAACATGCAGGGTAAAAATGGAATAAGAGAAACATTTAGTGATCTGAACAAACCGGGAGACCTT
>DASQMG010000121.1:0-4685 GCA_035645595.1 Flavisolibacter sp.
TATTTTGGCCGCGATGTATTTGCCTTTAACAATGCAAAACTTTCTTTCCGGGCAGATATCCCCTGGGGGAATTCGACCGGTACGCTGCGATGGAATCATGTATTTAACCGCAAGCTTTTTGCTAATACTACTGTTGTTTACAACGATTATAATTTTTCCTTTGGGGCGGCCCAGGAAAGCTTTACTATTAAATTAGCCTCGGGCATAAGAGACGGCTCGGCTAAAATAGATTTTGATTATTATCCTTCAGGTTCCCACAAAATTAAATTTGGTGGAATACTTACCTATCACAAGTTCACACCCAATGTAACATCAGGACGGCAGGACAGCGTTATTTTCCGCCCGAATAACAATGGCTTAAAGCGGGCAGTGGAAACCGGCTTATACGTGCAGGACGATTGGGATGTAAGTGAGAAGCTAAAATTAAACTATGGCTTACGCTGGAGCGGCTTTACGCAAGTAGGTGCTTACACAAAATACGAACGCGACGCCAACCAAAATAAATTAGACAGCACGGTTTATGGCACCCTGGAGAAAGTAAAGGCTTATGGAGGGATTGAGCCACGGTTTACCGCGCGGTATGGGCTAAACGAATCCACTTCAGTAAAGGCTTCTGTTACCCGCAACCTGCAATACATACACCTGGTAAGCAACGCGGGCACAACCTTGCCCACTGATTTATGGGTGCCCAGCACATTTAGAGTAGAGCCGCAGAAAAGCTGGCAATATGCGGCCGGGATATTCAAAAACTTTAAGAATAATGAGTACGAGACGTCAATTGAAGCCTACTATAAAACAATGCAGAACCAGATTGAATATAAAGAAGGTTACACTCCTACGTTATCGGACCCTGAGGAGGAATTTGTTTTTGGAAAAGGCTGGAGTTATGGTAGCGAGTTTTTCATAAATAAGGTGAGGGGCAGATTAACCGGGTGGGTTGGCTATACTCTTTCCTGGACATGGCGGCAGTTCCCGGAATTAAATGGAGGAGAAAAATTTCCGGCAAAATACGATCGCCGGCACGACCTTTCAGTAGCAGCTACGTATGAACAAAATAAAAAATGGAAATTCGGGGCGGTCTTTGTTTATGCTACGGGTAACGCTACATCGCTGCCCCAGCGCTTCTATATAATCAATGGTGTTTTAACTCAGGAATACAGTAAAATAAACCAGTACCGCTTAGCGGCTTACCACCGCTTAGACCTATCTGCTACTTATACACCGCAACCAAAAAAACAAAGGAGGCTTCAGAGTTACTGGGTCTTTAGTATCTACAATACTTATAGCCGGATGAATCCTTATTTCATTTATTTCAACCAGGAGGGGAGCCCGTACAATGGAACACTTAAGGTAAGTGCAAAGCAGGTGTCGCTGTTTCCAATTTTGCCATCCATTACATGGAATTTTAAATTTTAGCTACGGAGCCTTGTCCGGGGTACATGAGGAAAGGGAATAGGTTTTGCCTGTCCTGAGACGTTATCTCTACGATACTCCATCTGCGTATCAAACAAGACAATACATAAAAAAATTCTTGCTCCTTATTGCCAGCCAGTTTCCCCTCGCAATTTGATTTGCACAAGAAGAAGGCGACGAAGCCTTTATCAATCAGCTTAAAGAGGAGGGAAGGAGAGCCTCCCAGCTGATGGACCATACCTTCTATCTCTCTAAAGCTAGCGGCCCGGATCAGCAGCATCGCCTGGCCTCATGAACGCTGCCGTCTGGGCAAAAAACAGGGCTGGAAAACAGCACAGCGTGACGAAATGATTCCACGCAAGGAATTACCGAAGCCGGGAGGCTAGGTGGGCCGGGGATTCTAAGATGTGAGATAAGAATCGTAAATCGGGGGTTCGGAAAAGCTAAGCAAATTTACGATTGACGATTTTGTGCCTACATAACAAATTATAATGCAAAGCAGCGGAACGATAATAAAAAGAACGGGTGAACGAATCGATATCGTTGATTCACTACTTATTGTTTACCCGTATAGCGGAATCTTACCATCGCATTTTTTTGTTCGGTTGATGTAATGCTTACCTGGTAGCGCTTATCCCCGTCCTGTATGATCATCAAAGAGGTATTGGGTGGAATGCGCCCAAAATTTTCAGCTACCATAATTAAGGTATGCTCAGGTGAAGCTGCATCCAGCTTAAGCTTATAAGTAATGGGTTTATTGGAAAGGCGTTTGTTGGCTAAGATTAAGTTCGCATCTAAATATACAGAGATAGAGTCATCATCAATTTCACCGTTATCATACAAGCTGATTTCAATTTCATTGTTTACAACTTCGAATGTTTTTGTCAGCTCGTTCTTACGTTCGCGAATGGTTGCCGGTACTGTTATTTTTTGAACCGGTTTTATGGCAACAATTACGGGTTCAACAGGGTTTTTCTTAATTGTATCAGTTACGATAGGTTTCTTTATGGCCGGAGTTTTTGCAACTTGATCAGTTTTTGGAGGCGTCTTTTTCACTACAGTTTTATTAACCGGTGGTTTGGGTAAACGCCTGGCTGCAGGAGGCGCCGGAACTGTAGTTATACTCGTTTTTTGGTTACGTAAAAAGGGTTCCACATAAAAATCAGAAGTAGGTACCTTTCTAAGAAAAACCCGTCCCCCGCCGCAGTTTCCGCCCCGGCGGATCCCGTTGACTAAGTCGGCTTTTTCGTATGAACTTGTATAAGTGCCTTCCAGAAATTCTTCATTACCTGAGCGGGCATACTCCATCTTACACTTCATGATGCAAGCCACTGAGCTCATCTCCATTTTGAGTTCCACAGTTTTTATTTCCTGAACCAATGCAGCCTTTGAGCCCTTTGTATAAAAACCGGTAAACGTAGCTTTTCCATAAAACCTTGTGTCCAGATAAGAATAAGTGACACCTGTTAAAGAAGATTTCTTTGACTGGCCCAATTGAACCTCATACTTATATTGATCGCCATATTCTGTGATGAAATAGCCACGCCATATTCCGGTGAGTTCCTGGCCGATTGATGATTGAGAAACACTAAAAAAAGCAGCTAGTAATATTAGAGTCCGCACCAATTTTTTCATAGCAACGTGAAAATAGGAAGAAGCTGTTTTTCAAATTCATTGCGCTCTGGTTGATTTTGTTAATTTTGGCGCTCTTTATGAATGATCAATTAACAATTACATTACCCGATGGCGCTGTGCGTCATTACCCGAACGGGAGTACTGGGCTGGATATAGCAAAATCTATCTCTGAAGGACTGGCAAGAAAAGTATTAGCTGCAGAAGTAAACGGCGAAGTATGGGATGCAACGCGGCCATTGGAAGGGGATGCTGCTTTTAAACTTTTAACCTGGGAGGATACGAGCGGAAAATCTACATTCTGGCATTCATCGGCGCACCTGATGGCAGAAGCCATTGAAAGCCTTTTCCCGGGTGTGAAGTTCTGGGTAGGGCCACCGGTTGACAATGGCTTTTATTATGATGTTGATTTGGGCAACTACACAATTACCGAAGATGATTTGCGCAGGCTGGAAGGAAAGATGACTGAGCTGGCTAAGCAAAACAATAGCTATGTACGAAAGCCGATTTCAAAAGCAGATGCTGTAGCTTATTTTGAGGAGAAAGGTGATGAGTACAAATTGGATCTGCTTGGCGGTTTGGAGGACGGTAATATCACTTTATATACCCAGGGCGGGTTTACGGATTTGTGCCGCGGGCCTCATATACCGGCGACCGGATTCATTAAAGCAATTAAGCTTACCAACATTGCCGGCGCTTACTGGAAAGGCGACGAAAAGAATAAGCAGCTCACCCGTATTTATGGCGTCAGTTTTCCATCGGCAAAACAGCTGGACGAGTACCTGCAACTTTTAGAAGAAGCTAAGAAACGTGACCATCGGAAATTGGGGAAAGAGCTTGGCATATTTACAATGGATGATGACATTGGACCGGGGCTGGTTCTCTGGATGCCTAATGGAACAATTATCATTGAAGAGTTGGAAAGGCTTGCAAAAGAAACGGAACAGGAAGCCGGTTACAAAAGAGTGGTAACTCCACATATTGCTAAAGAAAATCTATACCTCACAAGCGGTCATTTGCCCTATTACCAGGATAGTATGTACCCTCCAATGGAACTGGAAGGAGTGAAGTATTACCTGAAGGCAATGAACTGTCCGCATCACCATAAAATTTTTGCAGCGGAGCAGCATAGTTATAAAGACCTTCCGCTTCGATTAGCAGAATATGGCACATGTTACCGTTACGAGCAAAGTGGCGAGTTGTTTGGGCTGATGCGGGTGCGGTGCCTGCATATGAATGATGCCCATATCTATTGTACAAGGGAGCAGTTTGCGCAGGAGTTCCGTGCGGTAAACGACATGTATATCAAATACTTTAAAATATTTGGTATCGAAAAGTACGTGATGCGTTTGAGTCTCCACGACCCGGCTAAATTGGGAAAGAAGTATGTGAATGAACCAGAGCTTTGGTTAGAAACGGAAGCGATGGTGCGTGAGGTGATGACTGAAGCGAACATCCCTTTCGTGGAAGTGCAGGACGAGGGTGCTTTTTACGGGCCGAAGATTGACGTGCAAATTTATAGCACCATTGGCCGTGAGTTTACGCTGGCCACTAACCAGGTTGACTTTGCGCAGGGCCGCAGTTTTAAATTAACCTATACCACACAGGATAACTCCACTGATACGCCCTTGATTATTCAC
>DASQMG010000122.1:0-1712 GCA_035645595.1 Flavisolibacter sp.
CTATTGAAAAAGCAGTTCCGACAAACAGTACGATAAGAATGATAAAATGCAAGTAGGCTATAACATAGTAAGTATCATGTAAATGAATATCTACTGTTTTCTTAGTAAAGAAAATGCCTGATTTTAAATAGAGTAAAGTCAATAACAGAATTCCAGTGAAAAGAAATATCAAGGCTGTTTTCATATGCATAAATATAGACAACCGTGGCTGTTGTTGAATAGAATTACCGAACGCAAAAGTGAGTGACACAACAGGCGACGATAGTAGCACTTCAGCCAGGGCATAAAAAGAAAAAACTCAATCAGAATACGATTGAGTTTTATAAGTATCACAATAAAGTCAATACCCATGCATTAGTACTCACTCCCGGCCTACCCGGCTTGGCCACCTTCCCCAATAGGAGAAGGAAAGGGAAATGGATCTAATTTGAAAAGGGGTGAGGTGTTACACTTCCACACTAACCATCTGCCGCTGCACCCGTTGCAAAAGATCATCGTAGTCAAAAGGCTTTTGCATAAAATCGTCAGCGCCTATCATATAAAGTGCAGCGTTATCTGATTCTATGCCTGACATCATAATGATCTTTATTCCATTTGTTTCGTTACTTCTCTTAAGGCGGCTACACAGTTCGCGGCCATCTTCATCTTTTATAAAAACATCCATTAATATCAGGGAGGGACTATGTATTTTTATTTTTTGCATCGCTTCATCTACGCAACATGCCTGCACTGTATCGTATCCCTGGCCTTTCAGGATAATCTGCACAATAAGTAATAAATCCTTATTGTCATCCAGCAACAATATTTTTCCGTCGTTCACGATAGTGGGTTTGCCCTCCCCTTTTCAAAAACCTTTCCAAACTTGCCCAAATACGTATAATCTCTTCTTTTCCCCTTAGGAAAAAGGGCATTCATCGAAAAAAGTGCAACATTTATCGGCGGTGCTTCTATAGCGGGGGCTTGGCCTGCCATCTTCCAAGGTTTCCCAGGTGTATAATCCCAGGCAGGTCGTGACGTTTAATTAGCCCCTCCTTTAAGGTGGCTGTATAAAATTGCCCTATTCTGGAATGATGAAATACACCAGGTATCTACCTACCGATAATACACAGGTAAATTTCATAAGGCATGTTTTCGAACCGATAATCATGCAAAGGTTCTATCCACTTATTGAATCCAATAGCAAATTGCGCTTACGGTCCAATTTTATTGTTTGATACTGATACAAAGCAGGCCTTCCGTACTAGTGCTTATTTTATTTTCTGCTTGTAAAAAGCGGAGCACTTCCCATGCCTTGTCCTGGCCAATTGGTTTTAACTCGCCTATTAATTCGATAGCATTTAGTTTGGCCTGCGCAAGCCGGGAAAGTATTGCGGCGGCAATGGAATTAAATTCATCGGACGACAAAGCGTTTCTTTTACGGAGCAGGCAATTATCACAAACACCACAATCCTTTGCTGCTACATCGCCAAAATAGTGGCTGATAAAATAGCTGCGGCACAATGGCAATGTTATATACTGCACCATCTTTTTCACCCGGCCCATAAAAATTTCCTTACGCTTGTTGTATGCGGTAAGATCGATTTTCAAATCGGCTGCCGCCACACGGTTCTTACGAAAATAAATTTGCGGCACATCATTAACCGGGGCATAGCGGATGATGCCATAAGAACTAATTTTTTGTAGCTCGTTTTTTATCTCTTCCTCGTCTTTAC
>DASQMG010000123.1:0-6231 GCA_035645595.1 Flavisolibacter sp.
GGCCATCCCCAGCGTCAACTTATTTGGATGTGGTACGATAGATGAATGAATAAATGAAAAGCGGTTTATATAACACAAGTGTAATGTTTTCCCCACGCGGACTTTTGACACGACTGTTATAGCTCAGGCGGCTATATTTAACTAATACATTATGAAAAAAAATTTACTATTCGCGGTACTTGTTATTTTAACGATGGGTAACCTACCCGCGTCTGCGCAAACGGTAAAGCAGGTTTTTATTGATAACAGCAAAGGCATGGTTAACCAGGGCGCACCTTTGCCGGCAGGGTCGCTTTTCTATTTGACTGGTGGTATAAATGAGGACGTCACACTGGTAAAAGCAGAATTATTCCGGAATGAAAAAGCAAGTTCACTTGTTTTCAGTAATCAATGGAAACGACATTATTCCGATGAAGGACAGGCGTTTTATATACCGGTAGACTATAAGCTTCAGCCTAATAGTAAATACAACGTTCATCTGACTTATTTCAAAACGATCCGTGGAGAAGAGCTCGAAAGTTTTCGTAGAAAGATCCATACAAATCTGCAGGCATACGTGGATGCCGTTACTGCAGCAACCGAAAAAAAGGTGCAATTAAATGGTTCAGTAAACGAGAATATGTCGAGGCTGAATAGTATCATGGAAAATGCGTTCACCTACTACAGCAGTCATCGTGAACAAAAATTTGGGGGTTTTTCAGATATCGTTCGTTTAAAACTTGAGCAAATAAAAGATGCCGGCTTGAACAATGCCAAATATAATGTTCAGCAGGATACAACCCTTACACAGGATGGTCAGAAGCAACAGTATGCAAGTCAGCTTAAAACGGAACTGACAAATGTTCTAAAAGCGGAAGCTGACGAGTATATAGCAGCAGGCGTACGAATTAAATATGATGAGATAACACTGAAGTCATATCCAACAGAGAGGACAAAATCCTATCTGCCGGTTAACGTGGGTTATGGTGCTGTTTACCTCGGGGGCGATGTTGACGACCTGGAATATAGTGCCCGACCTTATGTAGGCATATCTATCCCTTTTGGCAATCCCAAGATCAACAGGTATGTTGGCAATGCATCTTTTTCACTGGGCGTTTTCCTGTCGGATTTTAAAAATAAACAAGGCGAAAAAATTACGGGTCCCATTATTTCCAGACCATTTTATGCCGGATTAGGTTATAGAATTTTTGATTTCCTTAAACTTAATGCTGGTGTTGTCGCAACGTCAATGGAACGTGTTGATTTAAATAATTTCAAAACAGAAAAGGTAACGCTGCGCCCATTTGTAGGCGTGAGCGCAGAATTTAATGTAAGTATCGGTTCAGGCAGGTAAAGCTTTTTTCACTTACCGAGCCCGAAAACTTCCATTGCCTGCCTGTTCAATAAACTTTGACATCCCTACTCTTTTTACCTGTTAACGGGAATATCATATTCCTCATAAATGGTCAGGACTCTGAATCTTTCAAAAATATATTTTATGTTGTTCACGAAATGTACAAATTGCATAGTTACATTGATCTTGTTGGCTGCAGGCTTACAGGTACAGGCTCAAAAAGCAGAACGCCCTAACTGGGGAATTAATGCCGGCGTAGGATATGGAACTTACTATGGCGACGTAAGCCATTACAGACTGCGGAAACTCAGTGACTGGAGAAATTTGAAATATTTTTTAAACTACAATAAAAACTATTTCAAAAGTCCGTCTGTACATCTGTCACTGGAAAAGAAGCTTTCTAACAGATCAGGTATAATTTTTTCCGGAAACTACACTGACATTTCAATGAGTGACCGGTACTTATCCAGCGATGGAAAGCTACGCAGAGACAATCCAAACTTTGACCGTGCCCTTAATTTCAACACGCAAATACTTGATGTTGGCATTGCTTATCGACTAAAATCGAGCGAAAGATCTTTCATAGCTCCGTACTTATGGCTGGGTGGAGGATTCAGTTTTTTTGATACGTATGGCAATTTGTATGATGGCAATAGAAATCCTTATAACTACGCTTTACCGGATGTAAAAAATGACGGCACTTATGAAACAGATTTACGGGCCCAGTTAACGGAAACGGACGCAACATACAGGAACTCTGCGCCCTATGCCAATGTGGGTTTGGGGTTGTCGTTTAGGCTGAGTCGTGCCTTTTCTCTTGGCATTGAATCTGATATAAAGTATTCATTCAGCGATTACCTCGACGATGTAAGTGGAAGTTATAAAGCCAGCTATGCTACGCCTGCGCAAGCTTATGCTGCAAAGCCGGGTACCAATATTGTAAACCCCGCAAACCCGAAAAGGGGTAATGATGATGGCGTGAATGATTTCTATATTCAAAATCGTGTTGTATTTAAATATAGTTTTTATGCGACATCAAATAGAAAAAAATCATCTGGTGGCCCTTTCAACGCACCTTATATTTATCCTTCTTATTATCCGGAATACAAAACCGATAGTGTACGGACACTTGATAAGGGTAGGAATAACCCGACAAAAGATTCAGTGTCTGACGATGCTTCGCGGATCCAAAAAGTACATAAGCAAACCGACAGCCTGGATTCAATTATAATAAAGCAAAATAATGTCATCGGCAACCTGACCCAAAGCGTAGACTCGCTTAACAGACGAGTTGATACAATTGAGAATAAGCTTAGACAGACAGCGCAAAAACAAAGGGCTGATTCAGTTAATCAAAGGCTCGATTCATTGCAACAGTTGGTTAATGCGATTGATAGGAAACCCCGCAAAACCACAACGGATACATTACGGCGCCATGTGTACCAATTGCAAGCGGACAGCATTAAAAACGATGCGATGAAAAAAGGTATTGAATCCGGTTACCTGCGGACTACGAGTTATAATAATGCCTTAACCAACGAGCCTGCGTTGCGTACCACAAACGCTACATCTAACACCAGGACGACTGGCAACAACGCGGCCCAGCAAAGACCAACAAGCGCTGTGGCCAAAACAGATCAAAATACTTCGGACTCTATTGCCAGGATGCAAACCAGGCGTGCCGATTCAATACAATACCGCATTGATTCTTTACTGCGGCGTCAACAAACTATAAAATCTGATTCCATTGAAAAAACGGGTAACAGAAGAATAGCAACGGTGGATACGGAAATTGTAACCCGGACAGTTACCGTGAAAGATACCATTTCCCGCCAAAGAATGGAAGCCTTGAACAACAAAATGCGACGCCTGAATAATAGTAATGATTCAATTAAAAATACTATTGATTATATCAATTTGCAGCGGGATGCCACACAGGTACAGATAACCAACGATTCGTTGCGCTTACAGGCATTACGCCAACAACAGAGAGCACTTGATTCGGGTACCGCTTCAAAGCCAGAAAAAAAAGGTTTTAGGATTTTTCGAAAGAACAATAAAGTAACAAATGCTACCACGCAACAGCAGGACGCAGTAGCATTAGAAATAAATAAACTCGAAAGGGATCTCGACAACTTTAGAAGCAGGAACACACAGTTGGAAAGACAGCTGAAAAGTCGCGACGGTTTTAATGAACCGGGTAGCAATGTTAACCGAAGATATTATGCAGACATAGAAGATGAATTAAGAGAAATGAACAGGCAACTCGGACGTGAACGACGTTATACAGTGGTTAATCCTGTGGTACCTGTACAAGGAGGCAACAACACGGAAGTGCAAAGAGAGATTAACCAGTTAAGGAATGAATTGCAACAATTAAGAAATGCTAAAACCGGAAGCCAGCCCGGCGTAACATCAGATAGTTCATCCACTCAAACGGCCAACAACACTGCGAAACTCGATGAAATGACACGGACATTGGAAACGGTCAGCCGGGAGCTTTCTGCTCTGAGGAAGCAAAGTAATCAACCGGCAGTCGCAAGGCCTACAGCTAATGTAGTGAGTGTCTATTTCAACAGTGGCTCTGCTTCGGCAAGCGCAGCCCAGCGCACCAAGTTAACCCGCCTGCGCCCTGCTCTCGAAGGCAGCGATGCCATATCAATAGAACTTAAGGCATACACAGATGCTACAGGAAACTTACAGGTGAATGAAGCACTGAGTAAAAAAAGAGCTGAGTATGTAAAAAATTACCTGGTGCAGCAATTTAATGTACCCGATGAAAATATAGAGGTAAGTATAAACCCAAGTAGCAATGCCTCTGGTCGGGTTTCCAATCCACTCGACAGGAGGGTAGATATTGTAATAAATTCAAAGCAGTAAATCACCATTAAAACGGAATTTATTGCGTTTTAATGGTGATTCCTTGGGAAGCATCAGTGATTGGCAAAAGGTATTGATCAACCAATAAAATGCTTATTCACCCAAAGCCGGAGTATCATGGCATCACTATAAGGAAAGCGGCCAGGTAGTGCTTACTACGTCATTGAAATCATAGGCTAATAAGGCTGCAGCGTCCAAAAGACGGGCTCTATAGACCAACAACTGCTTCCTTAGCTTAAATTTTCTCTGGCCTTAACATTGTATAAGTCTATATACACTAATGTCAATGATACAATAAAGCTCAAATTCGCTATGGATTTTATAGACTATTATCAACTTTTAGGGGTCGATAAAAATGCCTCTCCTGAAGAGATTAAGAAAGCCTACCGCAAACTGGCGAGGCAATACCATCCGGACGTAAATCCCAGCAATGAAGAAGCAAAGAAAAAGTTCCAGCAGGTCAACGAAGCAAACGAAGTATTAAGTGACCCCGAAAAGCGAAAAAAATATGACCAGTATGGTAAAGATTGGAAACACGCAGAGGAGTTTGAAAAAGCTCGACATCAGCAAAGCCAGCGACAATATACTTACTCGGCTGATCCCGGAGATTATAACGACAGTCATACTGAAGGCGATTTTTCAGAATTTTTTGAATCACTCTTTGGAGGCGCGGGAGGAAGAAAAAGCAGAGATGTAAAATTCAGGGGGCAGGATTACCATGCCGAACTACATTTACCTCTTCGGGAGGCATATAACACCCATCAACGCACCTTAACGGTCAATGGAAAAAACATACGCATTACCATTCCTGCGGGTATTGAAGAGGGCCAAAAAATTAAGTTGAAAGGGCATGGCGGACCAGGTGTCAATGGCGGACCAAATGGAGATCTCTATATTACTTTCCAAATAGATGAGGATACACAATTTAAACGGTTGGGAAACGATTTACATACGACTGCAGAAATAGATTTATATACCGCCGTTTTAGGTGGCGAGACAACCGTAGATACCATGAATGGAAGACTACTTTTAAAGGTCCCTCCCGGCACACAAAATGATGCAAAAGTGCGGGTCAAAGGGAAAGGCTTCCCCATATATAAACAAGAAGCGCAATTCGGCGATTTATATGTTACCTACAAAGTAAAAATTCCTGGCAGCTTAAGCGAAAGAGAAAAAGAATTATTTACCGAACTATCCAAATTAAGATAAACCATGCAAGAACAACATTTGATACCGGTACGTGAACTTTGCCTGCATCACAACGTTGAGATTAAGTTTATTCAATCCCTGGAGGCATATGGTTTGATCGAACTTACCACGGTCGAAGAACATAGCTTCCTGCACTCTTCACAGCTTACCATATTTGAAAAAATGATCCGTTTGCATTATGATCTTGATATAAATTTAGAAGGCATTGATGTGATTCATCATTTACTTGAAAGGCTGGAAAATGCGCAGGAGGAGATTTGCAGGCTAAGGACTAAATTAAAATTCTATGGTGAATAGGATAAAGCATTCCCAAACGATCTGTAATTACCACATGCTATTCCCATGCCTTTTTGACCTTACCATCACAAATCCGTCCACAACGGCCATTTGTAGCCCTAAGGGTTGAAGACCCGAACGTTTTGCTTCAAGATTTTTGTCCTTTACTGGGAATTACTGCGTAAAGCCGGTCATCAAAATGTTCAGTCTTTTTGCGGCCTGTCCTGACTAAGCTGCACTTAAATTGGTGGCAACAACAGAAGGAACTAATATCTGGGGTGTGCGTCCTCCATCACCTTTTGCAGAACAGTACCATTGCGAGATAAAGGGAAGGAATCTATTATGCCAATACACTACAAACGTTTTGGATAGCTCATACCTCCATTGGTTCTAACCTTTATTCCCAGGACCGATGCTTGCCCTTAGCCCGAATTTGAGCCAAGAAAAATTTAAACCAATTGGCCCGTGCTTACCGCAAGCAACGGCATTGGCAGCAGCCCAAAGCAAACTAACTGTCAATGATTATTGCGTCT
>DASQMG010000124.1:0-5813 GCA_035645595.1 Flavisolibacter sp.
GTGATTGCCGATACATTTGAGAGGGCCACACATGCCGCTTCGCTGATAAAGGCGCAGTACAACAAAGAAACGCCGCACACCGATTTGGTTAGTGCCATGAAAACGGATAAGCCGTTGGAGGGGCAACGCTATAAAGAAAATATTCGCGGCGAGAAAGATGCATGGAAGGCAGCACCGGTAAAAGTTGAAGGCACCTACATCATGCCTATTCATGTACATAACCCAATGGAGTTGCATGCTACAACGGTACAATGGGATGGTGATGATAAAGTAACCGTGTGGGAAAAAACGCAGGGGGTAAAAGATACGCAGCGAAGCATTATGCAGGCCTTCAAACTGGAAGAGAAGGCCGTACAGGTAAATGCGCAATATGTTGGTGGTGGGTTTGGCGCTGCCCTGCGTACATGGCCTCATGCCATTGCGGCGCTGATGGGCGCAAAAAAAACAGGTAAGCCCTTGAAGGTAGTACTCACCCGCCCGCAAATGTTTATGCTGGTAGGGTATAGGCCGGAGGCCATACAAAAGATTGCTATTGGCGCCAACAGGGAGGGAAAGATAATCGGCATGATGCACGAAGCGGCTGCCATTACATCTACCTACGAAACATTTAATGAAGGCCTGGTGAAGATGACACAACAGTTGTATGCCTGTGCCAACGTAACGACGAAGTATAATATTTATCCCCTTGATGTAAGCACCCCTACCTGGATGCGCGGCCCCGGGGAAGCCACCGGTTCTTTTCCATTGGAGTGCGGGTTGGATGAATTATCATATGCACTAAAGATGGATCCTATTGAATTACGGCTTCGTAATTACGCTGACACCGATCCCGAAAACGGAAAGCCATACAGTTCCAAATTTTTAAAAGAAGCCTACGAATTAGGTGCTGATAAAATTGACTGGAAGAAACGAAAGCCGGAGCCGGGAAGTACGACAGAAGATGGCTGGCAGGTAGGTTACGGCATGAGCACCGGACTGTTTGGCGCTTTTCGCGGGCAGGCAAATTTAGCGGCAAAGCTTTCTGCTGATGGAACGCTCCTGTTGCAAAGCGCTGTTAGTGATAGCGGACCAGGTACCGCAACGGCAATGGTGCAGATTGCAAGTGATGCCATGGGAATACCTGCCAATAAAATTCGCTTTGAATTAGGTGATTCCTCCCTGCCTCCCGGACCAACACAAGGTGGCTCCAGCACTACATCAACTTTAGGTGCAGCCGTAAGCAATGCCTGTGTTACGCTAAAGAAAAAACTTGCCGAAGCCGCAAAAAAATCGCCGGTTTTTGGTGGTGAGATAGCAATGGAAAACCTGGACTTTGCCAAAGGCGAGGTCTTTTTAAAAAGCGATGATTCAAAACGGCTTTCTTATGCAGATGTAATGAAGGCGGCGGCGATACCTTCAATAGATATTACAGAAAATTCGGCGCCTAACCCTGCCATGCAGAACTATTCCGCTTACTCTTATTCGGTGCATTTTGTAAAAGTAAAAGTGAACCCTCTTACAGGTGTGGTGCGCATTGATAAAATTGTAACGGCTGCCGATGCCGGAAAAATTGTAAGCTACAAAACTGCCGAAAGCCAGATGATTGGCGGCGTGGTAGGAGGACTGGGTGGTGCTTTAATGGAAGAAGGGGTGATAGACCATCGCTATGGCCGTTGGGTAAATAATAATTTTGCCGACTACCATGTTCCGGTGCATGCCGATGTGCCACATATAGAAGCCTATTTTGTAAACAAGCCCGACCCGGTTTTAAACCCGGTAGGTTCAAAAGGCATGGGCGAAATTGCGCTGATAGGTTTTGCGGCAGCAGTGGCCAATGCTATCTATCATGCAACAGGAAAGCGGATAAAGGAGTTGCCCATAACACCGGATAAAATACTTAAGGCAAATGCTATCTAATACTTATTCTATGCTGACCGCTTTTCCAGGAAAGGAGCAAACCTTACAGTGAAAGCCTGAAGCAGGTTAGCAATGGTAAGCAGCAGGACAATAAAATAGCCGGAAGAAATTCCGGCTATTTTATTGCAATCAACTGAGTGAATTTTATCGTATCAATACTGTCGTACCCTTTTTTTCAATAGGCCTGCCTTTAAAATCAACCCCACTGGCTATCCATACAAATACCCCGGTATTTTGCAGTTGCCCCCCAATCCTTCCATCCCAGCCTTTTGATGCATCGGATGTGGTAAACACTAACTGCCCCCAGCGGTTATATACAGAAAAGTATTTAAATTGTTTGATGCCGATCGGTACCGCCTTCAATACTTCATTTTTCCCATCACCGTTAGGGCTAAAGCCGGTTGCTACAAAAATATCCGCATACTTATACACCTTAATGTGAATACTATCCCGCGCCTCGCAGCCGTCCGGCGTAACAGCCATTAGCAGGTAACTTTTGTCGGTAGCAGAATTGAAAACAGGGTTACGAATCACCGGGTTACTTAACCCATCCGCCGGCGACCAAAGCCAGTTTATAGCCGGGTTATTATTCAGGTCAAGGGCATTTAATTGCAAAGCTTCGTTTTCCACAGCCACCGTATCGTTACCGGCAACTATTTGCAGGCGGTAGGCAACGGTAACGGTAACCTGTGCAACAGAGGCGCAGTTATTAGTGCCAACAGCATGTAACAGGTAAGTGATGGTGGATGCAGGCTTTATTACCTGCGGATTGGAAACAGTTGTGTTGCTCAAATAGGTAGATGGCGACCAGGCATAGCTTACACCACCTGTTGCATTTAAAACAACACTTTGTCCGTAACAAATGGTCGTATCAAAAACTAACGGCCTGGGTGCAGGCTTAATAAAAATTTCAACAGAATCTTTAGCTGTGCAAGCGCCCCATTTTGCAGTAAGGTAATAAGTAATATTGCTGGCAGGCGCTGCGGTTGGTTGAAGTATATTGGGATTAGTAATACCAAGCGATGGCGACCAAACAAACTCTTTGCCGTTACTGGTAGCATTTAATAAAACACTGGTGCCTTCGCAAACGGTTTGGGTATTGCCGGCATCTACTGTCAGCGTATTTTGTAAGGGTACAATTACCTGTTGCGAAAATGTACAACTATTGGCATCCCTGATAGTAACTGCATGGCTGCCTGCTGAAAGGTTAGCAAACAATCCACTAGGTTGATAAGCGCCATTATCTATACGAAATTCAAAAGGAGTTGTACCCCCCGTACCTGTTGCTGTAATACTACCATTATTGTCGGCACAGGTTGCATCGGTAGTAGCAGAGGTAAACCTAAGGTTATTATTGCTGATTGAAATAATGGTAGCGGCAACGCTCACTGTTCCATTGGCAGCATCCTTTACGGTTACCGTGTAATTTCCTGCGCCAAGATTGTTGAAGACGGCACTGTTTTGAAAATTAATTCCATCAATTGAATAGCTATAGGGCGGTATTCCATTGGCTGCGGTAACGGTAAGGGCCCCATCAACTATCGAACACCGTTCATCCGTTGCAACCACTGTTGCTGTTACGCAATTGATGCCTGCATCTATGGTAACAGGGCTGGTGCTTATACAACCCAGGCTATCTTTAACCATAACGGTATGGGTTGTTGCTGTAAGGTTGTTGAACACATTACTGTTTTGAAAGCCCCCCCCGTTGAGGCTATAGCTATAGGGAAGGCTGCCGCTTGTAGCGGTAATTGTAAGAGAGCCATTGCTTCCGCAGGCCGGCGTTTTGGCAAAGCTTAGCTGCGGGCCTGTCATAATAAAATCAGCGGCAACTTGTACACCGGAGCAGTTTTTATTAATAAGGGCTTTAATGATATAGGGTGCGCCTAGTGTGAGGCTGGTAAAAACACCAGTAGTATTAGTGCCTATTTGTATGCCGTTGGCGTAAAGGTTGTAATCAAGTGTTGATCCTGCAGGAGGCAAAGGGAAAAGCGTAGCGCTTACCGAAAGCGCTGAACAGTTTTTCGAAAGTTGTAGCTGGTAGGTTGCCTGTGTGCAATAGGCAGCTATATCAAAAGAAGCTACAAAGCCGCGTCCGCATGCATATAACATTTTGCGGGCATCGTCGTACCCCAGGTCATATACGGAGTTGTTATTGGTAAACCCTGCAACGGCAAGGTCTGGCGCCGCTGCATCATTAAAAACAGTACCATCAAACTTGTACACCTTAATATTACCCTGCCTTGCACCAACAAATATGTTCCCACATTCATCGGCAATAATGCCTCCCTGCCGCAATAACGTATCTGTAGTAATTAATGGCGTACCAATAACATTGCCGGTGGCTTTATCAAACGCCTTTAAATTTTTACCGTCATAATAAAACAGGTATAAGGAGTTTAATGCCAGGGTATTAATGGAGTTATCATTGGGCCCGATAGCTAAATAAGGACGATTGTTTCTTTCTCTCAATATGTTTGTAAACCCCGAGCTTTTATTCCATAATTTATCGGCTACATTATAAGGCGCCTTATGTTTATACATATCGTTAGGCACTGTATGCCCATGCGAAAATATTGTGTACATCTCGTGGTTACGGGGATCAATTACAGCATCGGCAATATCCTGGCTAAAATTAGGCAGGCCGGTAATTGCCTGTGTGGTCATTGTAAGCGAGGGTGGAGAAAAAACGCCAAAGCCAAGATTAGATGTTGAACCGCCACCCGCCGCCAGCATTTGTGAATTGCCGTTATTGCAATCCCATAAGAGCCGCCAGCCTTCACTGAACACGGGATTGGGGGTAGTTATATAGTTGTCAAACAATCCTGCGGTTGATAGTCTTGCCACTCTTACTCCTGCGGGGCTCCAGCCCTGGCTCAGGTAAGTTTTGCCACTGGTTTTGTCCACCATAAAGCCACCATAGTTGGCACCGAAATTCCAGTTGGGCGAACCGGTAATAACAATTGGCCCGCCATTAAATGTCCATTGCAGTACCCCGCCTGCGTTATACTTGGCAAGCATATACAGGATGGTGCCGCTACCACCGCCACCTACATAAATGTTTCCTTCGTAATCAAAATCAATATCCTTCGCTATCGACGCGTTGTCGCCGGTGAGGCTGGATGTGGTAGAAATAAAAGGGTCGATCACCAGCGTTTTTCTTTTATCATAACCAGCGGGCAAGTGGAATTGGACTGTGTTCCCGTTTATTTTAAATTCAACAGGAACCCGTACCGCTTTATTGCCTGCGTAGTACGCTCTGGGCGCAGAAAGAATTGTCGTGTCAATAGAAGAATAAATGCTCAAATTACCGTTAGCCTCCCTGGTGATCTTTTTTACATCGCCAGAGTAGATCCATTTTAATACATCAGGATTACCGCCCGGCAGAATCGTGAAGCTAAATTCAACACCGGCAACATCTGATGTATGGAAGGAGTAATGAAGATCAATGCCGGGATAGAGCCTTTTGTACGTAAGTTTTTTAAATGCTTTTGCAGGAGTTGCCAGGTAACCATAGGTAAAATGGTGCTGTACACCTTCTTCACTTATTACCTGGGGAGTTGCATTGGCACCCATCCATTTCATGGTCACCGCTTTTTCAATAGCCTCCCATTTCTCTTCTTTGTCCCCGTTGCTTTCTTCCTCCGCATCCTCTTTAGCAATGAATTTTCGTTGTACCTGCACCAGTCCTTCTGCTGTCATCAGTACAGGCATGCCCAGACCCTCGTAGCCATAAAGAACTTTGCCGGTGTTATAGGTGGTTTGAAGAATATCATACTGACCGGTATTTTTTATAAACGCTTTCTTTGTACCGAAGGGGTCCCTGTTTTTTGAAGCAAAAAGCTGGAAACCTTTTTTGGCAAGTGGTTTTTGTGCAGAAGTAAGCAGCGAAAAGCACAGCGTCAGGAAAAGAAATA
>DASQMG010000125.1:0-2295 GCA_035645595.1 Flavisolibacter sp.
ACTATAACTTCATTTTCACTAACGGGTGTTAGAGTCAATAAGGCCGGTGATCAGTTTAAAGACTTCAAGCAAGGCTGCATTTATTGTTACCAAATCTTCTTGGGTTATAAAGTGTAAAACAGTACAGGCTACAGATGAGCGGCAATTTCAAAAAGCGATTTTTGTCGAGCTTTGTTTTACGGAAGAACCCTCTGCAATAGTTTTGGATACAGCAAGGCCGTTCTTTTCATTTTGCTAATCAAGCTTTCGGTTTCTTCTTTTGTAAGCTTTTTACATAAGTCATAAATAAGTGGGAGCGTAAGCGATGGCTTTTTGCCAGGCAATTAGTTTTTTATGACTCAACTACACATTGTTTTTATTTCAGGTTAAAGACAGATTCTCCAGGGTCAAAGGCCACTCACTACCTGCCACTTTGCTGCTCGCTATTCTTCCCGGCCATTCTTCTGAAAAATGCAGCAGCGCTCTTCTTATTCCATCGTAAAAAGCGGCCACGTTGCACCACCATGTCATTCTCCGCCGGGTGGTTTAAATAATAATGAAAGGCAAAACGCTCCTTAGGGTCATACCAGCCAACCACCTGCCCAAAACGCAGTACATTCAGCACAGTAGTATCTCCCCATTTTTCAAGGGTATAATAACCTTGCGCAAAGTTTTTAAGCCGTTGCAAATCTCTTTTGTTATTTACTTCATCTGCAAGGGAATCGTTGCGGCCAAAAAAAGCAAAGTCCATTGCTCCGGTATCAAATACAGAGCGGTACGACGTGTAATAACCGGCTGAATCCTTTGCCGCCACAAACCAGAGAAGTGTATTAAAAGGCGATGGTGTTGTAAAAAATTCAGCAGGTTTATTTTGTTTGGCCAGGTGCTTTTGTACTGCTTTATTTACCACCCATTTATTACAAATGGCGATGCATAGATAAAATGCAGAAACAGCGATCCCCGTTCTGATCCAAAGCACCCTGCGCTTATGTGTCTTGTTTAAAAACACCAGCGCTAAAAAGGAGATAAAAGGTGCAATAGAAAACAGCGGATCGGCAACATACAGCACATTAAATGTAAACCGGTAATCAGTAAAGGGCATGAATAAACTAACACCATACGCATTAAAAGTATCTATAAAAAGATGCGTGAAAATGTTGGTACCAAAAAGCAGTAAAACTGTTTTGTATGACAAGTGAGTTTTATGAATGACCCTCTTGACTAACCACGATAAAAAGAAGGTTGCAGTAATACCAAACAGGACCGAATGGGTGATGCCCCGATGGGCACATACATTCTCAGCGCCATGCAAAAAGAATCCCATTATAAAATCAATGTCAGGTACACTTTGCGCCAATGCACCGAAGGCCATTGCCCGTTTATCCATGTGCTTTCCGGCGATAGCCTCACCTATGCAGGCGCCTAAAACAATATGGGTAAGCGAATCCAAAAATTATGTTTCGGACAAAGTTGGGGCAACAAACGGAACAGTAATTAAAAGAATGTTCTTGCCGTAGCAGGGTTACCCTATTTGGTACTGGAAACGGATGACATTAATTAAAAAGATACTCAACGTTGAACGTGTGGGTCCACTTAATCCGTGCCATCCGTGTACTTATAGAAGAGCTTATTGCTTTGTTGAATCGCGGTTCGTATTATTCATCCTATTAGCTGTGTCCCCACCCCCGGTATTGGAAGCACCTGTATTGGTTCCGGTAGTTGTAGTACCACCACCGACAGACTGCAAACCACCGGGGTTATTAGGTGTTGACTCCGTGGTACCCTGTGGCGCCACCGTGTCTTTATTGTTGCTAATATTTGGACTGCTGTCGCCACAACTGCAAAGCCCTGCAATAATTGTTGTAATAAAAAGAATGCGTTTCATAATGATTGGTTTTGAGAGTGAAGTTATATGCCGTTTAACAGCCATTTCAATACTACAGCCATTCCTACCTACAGTAAAAACGTGTAGCTTACTATAGTTCGCGGCCTGTGTATGCAAGATGCTGTCAGTGATTATCTCCAGTGCTTTTACCCGTATCTCTGCCGGTGGTAGTGGTTCCACTGCTGTTCATATTGGTAGCGCCACTGCTGTTTGTTCCGCCGTTAATGGTAGAACCGGCGTTTGTTGTATCCATATTGCCTCCGTTATTTGTTGTTGGGGTTACCATTACAACTGTATCTTTCTGCATTGCGTTTTTAGTGCCGCTGTCGCTGCAACTCAGCAGGCATAAAATAAATGCTGCACAAAAAAGGTTCCTTTTCATATTGCTGTGTTTTAACCATACTGCTTTGCAATAGCTGCGCCAACTGGAG
>DASQMG010000126.1:0-2900 GCA_035645595.1 Flavisolibacter sp.
ACCCTTTTTCCCTGCCTCGTAAAAAATGGCCCCATGGTTTCGGTTATGCGGGCACCACGACCCCAGTCCGGAACGCTGCCCCGTAGCTGGCTGCTGACAAAAGGCACTTCGCGGCGAAATACACGAATGGTTGGATCCACAGCCTGCTCCTCTTTTTTTACCTGCCCCATTACATCATTTAAATGCTGGAGATCCGCAGCATTTAAATCTTGGGAGGAAAAATCACCTGCCTCTTCAAACTGGAAAGGAGTCGCCATTTGTAAGGAAGGGTCATTGAGGATAGCTGACGCAACAGCCTGCTGCAATTCCAGCACTTTGGCCTTGTCGTTGTTGTTGGCAGTTGTCACATCACCACACAACTTCGCTAACAGGACAAGCATTTGGTCTTCGTTCATGGAAAAGAGTTAACAGGTAAATAAATCTTTTCGTAGAGTAGAAGCTTGCAGAGGGAAGAAGACGGAATGGAACTACAATGTAGAAAGCTTGTTTTGTAAATGCAAGCAAACTTGGTATTAAATTATTTATTATACCCATATATCTAAAACGGGTACCAGGAAGAACGTTGTTTCAGATGGAGATGGCAGGTTGCCGCTACCATTGTAACAGCAGGGTACCAAAAAAGCGAGCCTTCTGCAAGTCTCGCTAAAAATTAAAAAACAGTAAAAATGATGTAAGGAAATTTATTTTTTTATTTGGTTGTTAACCACTTTAGCCAGCTCAAACATAGAGATTTGGTCTTTGCCAAAAACAGGTTTCAGCTTTGCATCCGCATTGATCATTCGCCTGTTGGCTTTATCCTGCAGGTCATTTTTCTTTATGTATTCCCATATCTTTTTCACGATCTCTGTACGGGGTAAAGGTTTGTTACCAATTACTTCCGCCAGGGTATCGCTGGGGGTTAAAGGAGCCATGAAAGCCGCGTTGGGCTTGCGTGTTGACTTTTTTGCCGCTGCTTTTTTAGGGGCAGCACTTCCTTTTGAAGCTGCTTTTGCAGGCGCCTTTTTTGAGGCCGTGCCGGCCGATTTACCTGCAGCCTTCTTTGTAGCTTTTGCCATAATAAATTTGAATTTAAGGTTTAGTAATAATAGGTTTATCGCTCACTAATTTACAGCTATCAGTTAAAAGCGGCCAAAAGAGTTTTCCATATAGCGGAAAACAGCATTTTTGGTAGTGTAAATCAGGCACCGTAAACTGTAATAAGATGAAGGCTAAATGCCCGGTTTCCAGGTACTCCAGTTGTTCCTTTTACACATAGTGTTAGAGTAAAAGCCCAGGTTTTGCTAACTCCTTCTTTAGCTTTAAATTTTTGGCTCTTAACTTATGGGAGCAGGCAACAACCAGCTATGCCTTTTTATGAAGGCGCAGGATTTGCATACTGCTTTACCGTTGTAAAGAAATTGTGGTAGTAATACACATCTACCTCAGCCTTTATTACATTCCTAACTTTTAAATAAAGAAAAAAATGAGAAGATTACCGGTCTATTTATTATTAGATACCTCGGGCTCCATGACGGGCGAGCCAATAGAAGCAGTAAAGAATGGGGTGCAGGTAATGATCAGTTCATTACGGCAAAACCCACAGGCTATTGAAACTGCCTTTATCAGCATTATCACATTTGACAGCGCTGCCAAACAGATCGTACCGCTTACTGACCTTGCCTCTTTTCAGATGGTGGATATTAAGGCAACCGGCACCACAAATTTAGGTGAAGGGTTACATTTAGTGGCTACCTGTATTGACAATGAGGTTGCTAAAACTACTGCTGAGCAAAAAGGCGACTGGAAGCCGCTGGTATTTATTATGACCGATGGCATACCGACTGATGACTGGCAAAGCGGGCTGGAAGAATTTAAAAAACGCAAGACCGCTTTTACCGTAGCCTGCGCTGCCGGTAGTGCGGCTGATTCCAATCTATTGAAACAGATAACAGAGAATGTGGTAAGCCTTGATACAGCAGACAGCCAGAGCATCTCTAAATTCTTTACATGGGTATCAGCGTCTATTGGTGTTACTTCTACAAAAGTGGAAGATGGTGGCAAAGAAGTTACCGGCATGGGCGAACTGCCTCCGCCTCCCTCTGAACTAAACATTGTTACATAAGTGAGATGAAGGATGCCAAAGAATATGTAGCTACGCTTTTTAAAAGCCATAACATTTCCGTACCGGCTAACCGGAAAGCGTTGCTCGAAAAATTCATGCAGGATGAACAAAACGTTGCTACCATTAATGGAGTGATCGAAAACGGGAATGAACTTATGAGTAAGTGGAAACTGGAGAACAGTATTGCTGACATTATGCAGAAGCCCGCCCGTGTTTTAAATGCAACCGTTGGCAAACCGTACGAAACAAAATTTGACATCGAAAAGCTGGGCTGGAAAAATATTACAGCGTTTGAATTTGAAGGTTTGAAGGAGGTAGGTCTGTTCTACGACGAAAAGACAAAACAAATCATGGGGACGCCAACCAGCAGCGGTGATATCAACGTTAAGTTTAAATTCAAAGTGGAAGGCCAGACCGATGCTGCCCCGTTCAATGAAAAAACGATACCCCTTATTATTAATGCCGACCCAAAAAGTTTGTGGAAAAATGTAGAAAGCGATAAGGCTGATCCCCATTGGAAAGAAGATAACGCAACTGTATTTGCCCCGATAGCCGACAGGCATATCCTGGTGTCGTCGAAGCGCGGCCGCTCACATGCCAATGTAGGTTCTTTCAGGGAAGATGATTTTGCGTTTGCAGATTTGGAGGGCGGATGGAGTATCGTGGTAGTGGCCGATGGAGCCGGTAGCGCTAAAATTTCAAGAAAAGGTTCTGCTCTTGCCTGTAATGGAATTGTAGATTATTTCAGGGAGAAGTCTTCCGTTGAAAAAATGTCGGAGTTTGATGAATTATTACACCA
>DASQMG010000127.1:0-1878 GCA_035645595.1 Flavisolibacter sp.
CCTGGGTGATAAGTACATTAAAAAAGTACATACCCGGAGATAAAGAGAGCGGCCTTGCCGAAGCATTGCTTATCGGCTATAAGGATGACCTGGATAAAAACTTGGTACAGTCCTACTCCAATACTGGTGTGGTGCATATCATTGCTATTTCAGGGTTGCACTTAGGTATCATTTACTGGTTGCTGCTTGCTGTTACGAAACCGTTAAAGCAAAATAAAAAGCTGGTATGGTTACGGTTACTTCTTACCATTTCTGCACTTTGGGCTTTTACCCTTTTAGCAGGTGCGCAGCCATCGGTGTTGCGGTCAGCCATTATGTTTACTATTATTGCTATTGGGCAGTTGGCTGCAAGGAAGGGTTCTATCTATAATACGATGGCACTATCTGCTTTTGTGCTGCTTTGCATTAACCCGTTTTGGTTGTGGGATGTAGGCTTTCAGCTTTCGTATACGGCAGTGCTAAGCATTGTTGTTTTCTTCCGACCTGTTTATAATTGGTTCTACCTGCCCAATAAAATAATCGATTTTTTCTGGAGCCTTACAGCCGTCACCATCTCCGCGCAATTGCTTACGCTGCCTGTCTCCATCTATCACTTTCACCAAATGCCCTTACTGTTTTTGCCCACCAATTTTGTAGCTGTACCCGTAAGCTCACTTATTTTAATTGGCGAAATTTTATTGTGCGCTTTCAACTTCATCGAACCGGTTGCGCAGTTGTTGGGCACATTTATTCATAAGGGAATTTACTTTATGAATTCGTATGTAGAGGGCCTGGATGCCGTACCATTTGCCGTCTGGAAGGGGTTATATATCTCAGCACCTCAAATGGTTTTACTGCTCGTTTTTATTGTAGCTAGCTGTTACTGGTTACTGGAAAAACGCCAGGCTTTTGGATGGATGGCGGGCCTCTCGTTAGGTGCCTTTATGGTTTTACGCAGTTTTTCGTTTGCCCAGGCGCACCGTCAACAAAAATTGATAGTATACAATGTACCAAAGCATCCGGCAATTGATGTTATTGACGGGAGGCACTATTCTTTTATCGGCGACTCTATGTTGGTGTACAATGATTTTATATACAATTTTCATTTGCAGCCATCACGCATCATGCACCGGGTTTCGCTTCTGGACAGTAATAATGCAGCAATTAAAAGTTTTCGCTTCGGTAACAAGCAGGTATTGATTATAGATGAAAATTTATCGTATAAAGAGTTGCCTTTAAAACAGGAAGTTGATCTGCTGGTGCTTTCTAAGAATCCAAAGCTTTACGTAGCTGATTTTACAAGAGCCCTTGCGGTAAAGCAGGTAGTGCTTGATGGCTCGGTGCCACAATGGAAGGCGGCGCTCTGGCAAAAAGATTGCGATTCTCTGCACATTCCCTGCTACAACGTAAGTGAAAAAGGCGCCTTTGTGATGAGTGTGCAGTAGCCTACTTTTGCGGCTCCTAAAGCAACCTTCACATGAATAAGAAAATCGCCACTGCACTTATTTCTGTTTTTTATAAAGATGGGTTAGAGCCTGTTGTGAGGCAGTTACAAGCCCAGGGAGCCATCATTTATTCCACAGGTGGCACTCAAAAATTTATTGAAGATTTGGGTATTCAAGTGGTGCCGGTGGAAACGCTTACAACGTATCCCTCTATTTTAGGAGGACGGGTTAAAACCCTGCACCCATCGGTATTTGGTGGCATACTTGGAAGAAGAGACAATGATACGGATGTGCAGGAGATGCAGCAATACAATATTCCGACATTAGACCTGGTGATCGTTGATTTGTACCCGTTTGAGGAAACACTGGCGCAAACCAATGAAGAAAAATTAATCATCGAAAAGATAGACATCGGCGGTCCTTCTATGATAAGAGCTGCAGCAAAAAATTTTAA
>DASQMG010000128.1:0-3097 GCA_035645595.1 Flavisolibacter sp.
CCAAGAAAACCGGTAGTGAGATGATCATTATACAGAGCTACATTATCTGCCAGTCGTTTAGCAGTTTCCGTTCTCATCTCTTCGGGGAGCATATCAAAATTAAGGGCAAGTGTATAGGCGGTTTGCGTCTCTGAAACCAATATACCGTTAGGGGTTACAAATTCCTTTAAGAAAGCATTTTTTATGCCTTTAAGTAGATTGCTATAGGTTTCAACATCTTCTTTTTTACCCAAAACATCGGCAGCGTTAATCAGTAATTGCACCGAGTGGGCAAAAAAGCATTGCGCAATGAGGTACTTATTTGTCACTGCCGCTAGGCCGTGCAGATCATCATCGGGGCTATAGAAAAGCCAGTCGCCTAAATGCCATCCTTTGTTCCACAAATTATTGGGGCTTTTTCGTTGTATGTAGTCTACCCAGGCCTTCATACTTGGATACTGCTCTTCCAGTATTTTTTTATCACCATAGGCCCTGTACATGTCCCACGGAATAATAGTAGCTGCATCAGACCACCCGGCTACCCGGCCCTGATTTTGCAGGATATTGGGTACCACCAACGGTACACCTCCGTCAGGATGCTGATCTGCCGCCAGATCTTTCAGCCACTTAGCAAAGAAACTGTTCACATTCATATTGAAAGAGGCTGTACGGGAAAATACCTGTGCGTCGCCAGTCCAACCTAAACGTTCATCGCGCTGCGGACAGTCGGTGGGAATGTCTATAAAGTTTCCTTTCTGACTCCATTCTATGTTATGCTGTAATTGATTTACCAGCGGGTTAGAACATGTGAAGTTGCCTGTTCGTGTCATGTCGGAGTACAAAGCCACGGCCGTAAAGTTCTCAGGCTTTAACTCGCCTGGTACACCCTCTACCTTTATATACCTGAAGCCCTGCCATGTAAAATGCGGTTCGAAAGTTTCTTCTCCTCCCCCTCTTAAAATATAGGTATTTTGCTGTTTGGCCAGCCTCAGGTTTTCAGTGTAGAAATTCCCTTTTTTGTCCAGAACTTCGGCATGCGATAGGGTAATGGTATCACCGGCTTTCCCATTCACCTTCACTACCACCCAGCCAACCAGGTTTTGTCCGAAATCGATTACTTTGTCACCCTTCGGTGTGATGAAGATTTTAAGTGGCTTAAATACTTCCTGTTTTTTAACCGGCTCGTTTTCAGTAGGGATAATGTTTGCCTTGGGATGGTTTATGGTTTGAACACTGCTCCACCTGCCGTCATCAAAGTTAGCCGTTGCCCATCCTGATTGTTCTTTGCGTGCATCCTGTGTTTCTCCGTTATAAATTTCAGAGTAGCGGATTGCTCCGGTTGATGATTTCCAACTGTCATCAGATAGAAAGGTTTCTGAAGTGCCATCTTCATAATTGATATGTAATTGAAACAACAAACTCAGGTCTTTTCCATAGAGGTTATTACTGTCTTTATACCCAAATGTGCCTCTGTACCAGCCATCGCCAAGCGTTACGCCAATTGCATTTTTGCCCAGAGCTATCAGGTTAGTAACATCGTACATTTGATATTGAAGGCGCTTATTATAACTTGTCCAGCCTGGTGTCAGATAATAATCGCCCACGCGTTTTCCGTTGATAGATGCTTCATACAGTCCATGGCAGGTTATATAGGCAACGGCCGATTTTATTTTCTTGCTGGCAGCGAATTGCTTCCTGAACAATGCGGCCGGACGAGACACCGTATCTTCCTGATAGCCCACCTTAATCCATTGTGCCTTCCAGTCCGAAGGACTTCGCAAGCCGGCCTGCCATTGAGCAACCGGGCTCCAGTCCGAAGCTTTACCACTGTTATCCCAAACCCTTACCTGCCATTTATATTTTACACCTTGTTGCAATGAGCTACCTGCGTAAGGAACATGAATTGATTGGGCAGAAGACACCTTACCACTGTTCCAAACTTCTTTGCCCCGGTTACCGGTTATCGCGTCAGCAATCACTCTTATTTCATATGCCGTCTGCATTACATTTCGTTTTCCGGATGTTAACTGCCAGCTTAATCGAGGCTGCATTACTGCGATACCGATAGGATTGATTTTATTTTCACACAACAGGTTGCTCACCTTAACCTGACACATGGTGTGGAGAACAAGGAACAGGATAGAAATAAGAAAACAGATCTTTTTCATTAATGGGATAGTTTACAATTGTTTGGGGTTTACGGTATTTCTAGTGAACTGACACCAAAAAGTAAAAGTCAAATTGGGAGTTTCTTTCAATCAACCCATCATTGGGTATCCTGCGTGTGTTGTATGATTCTGTGAACGTAGTTACCTTAGCATGTAGACTTTTGCTTATACCTGCTAGGTTTTCCAGGTGAGGAAAGGCCTTTTTTAGTTTTTTAATTATGGCGATCGGGTCAGTTTTAGAAGAGAAAAAGGGTCCCAAATCTCTGTGTATTTAAATTTCTACTCAGGTCTGTTACTTCAATGGATATTGAAGACATGTTTCTGTAAAAAATAGAGTTTTCTCAGCCGGATTTTGGCGTCAAAAAATTTTTTGTTTTGCTGCCTCAATTTACGGCTTAAACAAAATAAGTTTTTACCAGTTTTACCCCTATCCTACTAAGTAAATTAGTTATTTTGTAGGCTTCCTCTGTGCATATGTACTGTCAATATAGTCCCCATAAGTGGCAGGAGAATATAGGGTAGCTATGATAATTTAAACCAATCCTGGGTAAACAACCGATTTTTTATACAGTTCTCATTGACTTTTTTGCAAGGAAAGAATTTGAACGGAAACTGGTCCTATCAATCCTGAAGCCCGTAAAGGCGTGTCTGCCTTCGGACCATTTATTACCCATGTTTTTCGCTTTGCTTCAGACTGGCCCGCATCGAAGACCAGTCGATTAAACCAGGTACTGGTCACCTGAACCTCAAGGATGTTTTCACCCTTTTTAACAGCGTCATTCAAGTCAATACGGTAAGGTGGTGCCCATAAATTACCGACAGTTTCACCGTTAAGGATCACAGTGGCCGCCATATCAACATTACCAAGATCCAGTACATACTTATTCTGACCTGTTTTGTCTTTGATACTGAATGTCGTTTTATAGGTTGCCGTCCCCGCATATGCTTTT
>DASQMG010000129.1:0-21559 GCA_035645595.1 Flavisolibacter sp.
CAGTTTTTATATAAGGATGAATCGGGCTACAACTTCATGGATAATGAAACCTTCGAACAGGTTGCGGTGGCAGAAACCATGATTGATGCTCCTAAATTTTTACGCGACGGCGATCCGGTGTCTGTGTTGTTCAATACCGAAACAGAATTACCTATGACGGTGGAACTGCCGGAGAAAGTGGTGGTTCGTGTTACTTACAGCGAACCTGGTATGCGGGGCGATACGGCTACAAGAACATTAAAGCCGGCAACTGTTGAAACCGGTGCTACCGTGATGGTTCCGCTTTTTGTAAACGAAGGTGAATTGATCCGTGTTAATACAAAGAGTGGTGAATATGTGGAGAGAGTGAAGGAGTAAATCTGAACCATGGTTTCGGTAGAGTGAAAAGATTTAAACAAAATAGAAAGGTCGTCCTGATGGTAATCAGGACGACCTTTCTATTTTGTAAGCGGGTTATGATCTCCTCCTGGTTGTTCAAATCGCATAAATCATGGTTCAGAAATTTTTCTGAAACTGCTGGTGTAATTTGAAGGCTCAGCGCCGGGCTCTATACGCAGCCAGCCGCCTTCCATACGATAAAAGTATTTTTGGGTAAGGCTGTTTTTTAATTCGTTTTCTGTTGCGTCTCTGTCAACGTTTATGGAGCCTTTCCCTTTATAATGGCCTTTAAGAGCCAAAAAAGTAAAGGAGCCACTCTCGCTTGTGGAGCCGATATCAAACCGGATGGTTCCCATGGCTTTTGTTGAGGAAGTTGCGTATTGGCTTTTAGCCATAAAATAAAATTCACTCGCCTTACCGCTGGCTGTAAACTTAAAATACTTCCCGCTTTGCCAGGTACTGCCCAGGTAGCGGCCATTATAGGCATCCACAACTTGTGTAAAACTTGTATAGCCATTGGCCCATTCCCCTACCAGGTTCACTGGTGTATCTGTGTTTGGCAAGGTGTCATCAATAGTAGTTGGGTCGTTCATTGTCCAACTGCAGGCAGAAAGCAGCAGGATAAAAAAGGGAGTAAAGAAAAATATTTTTTTCATAAAGGCTATTTTAATGCAAAATATTTTTAATATAGTGCTAAGTAAAGCAACAGCAGTATCAACTGGCAGAGGTGGTGTACCAGTTGAATTTTAGGTAGAGATATGCCAGATGCCTCGTGGGGATGCACAGTGCAATTATGCAGCTCTTATCACAAAACATAGGCAGGCGAGACAGCAGTATTGTACTTAAAGCTCTGTGCCCTTATCCTTAAACTTTGAACTGCTATAATGCCTATCTTAGCCGCCTGTTTTAACCAAAAAATATTAAATTGAAACAAATGGATTTTAAACAGATTCAGGAGTTAATTAACCTGGTCAGCGAATCAAATCTTGGCGAAGTAACCATTGAGCAAAAAGAGTTTCGCATTACTATAAAGCAAAAAGAAGAGAATATAACACAGGTAGTATCAGGCGCCATGCCTGTGCAACAGCCGATGCAATTACAGGCTACCGCGCCAGCCCTTGTAAGTGAAAAGTCCACATCTTCAGGAAGCACAGCCCCGCAAACTTCCGCTGCTTCCAACCTTATTACCATCAAAAGCCCCATGATTGGCACCTTCTATCGCAGGCCGTCTCCTGACAAACCAAACTTTTTGGAAATAGGTGACGAAGTCACTGTTGGTAAAGTGGTTTGCATCATCGAAGCCATGAAGTTGTTCAATGAAATTGAAAGTGAAGTATCGGGCAAAGTTGTAAAAATCCTTGTGCAGGATTCATCTCCCGTAGAATATGACCAACCTTTGTATTTAGTGGAACCTGCATAAAACCCAAAGGGCAAATTTCAAAATATAAGATTGATGCGAGAGTAGGTCAATTTTCAAAATTGCTAATTTCAAATTTTCAAACCCGTTTTCGTGTTTAAAAAAATACTAATAGCCAATCGTGGCGAGATTGCATTGCGTGTAATAAGAACCTGTCGTGAGATGGGCATTAAAACCGTTGCCGTTTATTCTACTGCCGATAGGGACAGTCTTCACGTAAAATTTGCTGATGAAGCCGTGTGCATTGGCAAGCCTCCAAGCAGCGATTCTTACCTTAATATTCCGCACATTATGGCAGCGGTGGAAATTACAAACGCCGATGCAGTGCATCCCGGTTATGGATTTCTTGCTGAGAATGCAAAGTTCTCCGGAATCTGTGCAGATCATGGAATTAAATTTATTGGGCCTTCACCCGACATGATCAATAAGATGGGTGATAAAATCACTGCCAAGGATACGATGATAAAAGCCGGGGTGCCCGTTATTCCGGGCAGTGAAGGCTTGCTTGGTTCTGTAGAAGAAGCAAAAGGACTTGCCAAGGAAATGGGCTATCCTGTTATCTTAAAGGCTACGGCCGGTGGTGGAGGCAAAGGAATGCGTATTGTGTGGGAAGATGGTGAAATGGAACGGGCTTACGATAATGCAAAAGCAGAAGCTGGGGCCTCGTTTAAAAATGATGGCATTTACATGGAGAAGTTTGTGGAGGAGCCGCGCCACATAGAAATACAAATAGCTGGCGACCAGTTTGGCACTATATGTCATTTAGGAGAGCGGGATTGTTCCATTCAGCGCCGCCACCAAAAACTTGTAGAGGAATCGCCATCGCCATTTATGACAAGTGACCTGCGTTATAAAATGGGAGAGGCAGCGAAGAAAGCAGCCGGTGCCATTAATTATGAAAGTGTGGGCACTATCGAATTTCTGGTAGACAAGAACCGTAACTTCTACTTCATGGAAATGAATACCCGCATCCAGGTAGAGCATTGTGTAACCGAAGAAGTAATCAACTATGACCTGATTAAGGAACAGATAAAAATTGCCATGGGTGAACGCATTTCCGGCCGTGATTACGAACCCCAGCTACATGCTATAGAGTGTCGCATTAATGCGGAGGATCCTTATAATGATTTTCGTCCTTCACCTGGAAAGATCACCGTGCTGCACCAGCCCGGCGGCCATGGCGTTCGGGTAGATAGCCATGCGTATGCAGGCTATGTTATTCCTCCATATTATGATAGTATGATAGGGAAGCTCATTACTGTTGCCCAAACCCGCAACGAAGCCATAAGTACCATGTACCGTGCTTTAAGTGAATATGTTATTGAAGGAGTAAAAACAACCATCCCCTTTCATTTGCAACTGATGCAAAATGAAAAATTCAGGTCTGGTGATTTTAATACGAAGTTTCTGGAGAGCTTCCAAATGCAGTAAGAAATAGAAATTGGTAAGGTAGCCGTAACAGGTAGGCTTTAAATACAACGTTTCAGTAAAATAAATAACCTCCCAATTGTTGGGAGGTTATTTATTACAAAGGTTGTTTGAAAATAGTAGCTATTTACTACCTGTTTCTTTTTCAGTCATCATCTCGGTCTCTATCATTATTTCCTTTCTTCCAATTCTTATTCTTGTTCTTTTTATTCCAGCCTTTATGCTTGCCGTTGTTCTGGCGGTTACCATTTCTTCCATAGTTATTATTATATTGGCTGTTGATTTGTTGTAATCTTTTCTGCCTGTCTTTCTCCAGCTGGCGGATCGCTCTTTGCTTTTCTTCATACGATAAGTAGTCATTGTTGCGGATAGACTGAATCTTCGTATCATATTCCCGGTTCACTTCATCGCTCTGGGATTGACCGTTGCCCGACGGATTTGAAGTAGGATAGGAGCGGGTATTTTTATTGCCTCCTCCTAAAATAACATCCCGATCTCCGTTAGTGGGATGATTACGATCAGTAGAAGAGCCATTGCCTCCTCCTAAAATAACCCGGCGTGCTTCTTCTTTAGACTGTGCCTGTACAGAAACAAAAGCGCCGGTAGCTAACAAAATGGTAAGGATCTTTTTCATTTTAGATTGTTTCTTTTCTTCCTCGAAAAAAGGTGCCAAGCCAATTACATTTTGCTCAATAAAAGTTAAAGCACTTCACAGCTAAGGATAATTTATGTTTAGATTGACAAAATTCTTTAGGGCATTTTATTTGTTTATTATAAGACGGGTCAATGCCTTTTATCATGAAAAAAATTCCAGCAATTGTTATAGCCCTATCTGCGGTATTATTATTTGTTTTTTTGCTTTTACAAACAACCAATCAAAGCAAGGCCAATCCAAAGGCTCCGGTTGCTACTCCTAATGAGTATCGGCCGCCGGCTTTGCCACAGCAATTAGCATTTGCCGGCGAGGAAGTGCCCTTAAAGAGATGGGATGTCAGGGAACGATTGGATCGGGAACTTTTAATAAATACATACAGCCCGGCAACCATTCTTTTTTTATTGAAGCAGTCCAACCGCTATTTTCCGGTAATATCAGAACGATTAAAAGCTAATAATGTACCTGATGATTTTAAGTACCTCTGTATTGCGGAGAGCAATTTGGTTGCAGGTGCTGTCTCAAAAGCAGGCGCCGTAGGCTTTTGGCAATTTATGAATAGTACTGCGCCTGGTTATGGGCTGGAGGCAAATTCTTTGGTAGATGAGCGCATGGATTTGGCAAAGGCAACTGATGCAGCCTGTCAATACTTAAAGTCGGCGTATACGAAATTTGGAACATGGACGGCTGCCGCAGCCTCCTACAATTGTGGGCAGGGGGGTTACAACGGGCAGGCCACTTTTCAACAAACCAAAAACTATTACGACCTGCATTTGCCTGAAGAAACGAACCGTTATATTTTTCGCATACTGGCCTTTAAACATATTTTTGAAAATGCCGGAGCGCTTGGATTTAAGGTTACACCCGCAGATTTATACGATGAAATTCCCCATCGAGCCATAGAAGTTACTTATTCTATTTCAAATCTCGCACAATGGGCTTTGGATAATGGCACAACTTATAAAATTTTAAAGCTCATGAATCCGTGGATAAAAGGCCGTTCCCTTCCCGCAAGTGCTACTAAAAAGTATGTTATTAAGTTACCCGCTATAACTTCATAATGAACTTTGCACAGTTTTCAGTGTTATTTTTAATTACGTAATAGACTAATGCAGTTACCTGATTTTTCCAACCCCCTCTGGTTTTTAGTTGCTACCCTTGTTGTTTTTGCTGTGGTAATCGGGCGCTATTTTTTAATAGCCGGTGCATTCTATTACTTGTTTCATAGGCGCTTTGCAGGCAGGTGGCAAAGCCGTAAAATAAACAGCAAGGCTTACAAAGAGGGACAGTTTAAAAAAGAGGTACGGTGGAGTATGATTACGGCCGCTATTTTTTCAGTAACCGGGGCGTTAATGGCCTTACTGTGGCAGAAAGGCTATACGAAAATTTATGATGATATTCATAACTATAGTTTGTGGTGGCTGCCAGTGAGTTTATTAATTGCACTGGTTGTTCATGAAACGTATTACTACTGGCTTCACCGGTGGATGCATCACCCGAAAATTTTTGCAGTTGTACATAAAGTTCATCACGACAGTAACATCACTTCACCCTGGACGGCTTTTTCTTTTCATCCGTTGGAAGGTGTATTGCAAGCTTTATTTTTACCGGCATTGCTGATTCTAATGCCAATGCATTTGTATGTGTTAGTTATACATCTTACCATAATGACGTTCAGCTCCGTTATCAATCACCTGGATATTGAGGTGTATCCGAAAGGCTTTGATAAAAACTTTTTTGGCAGATGGTTTATCGGCGCCACCCATCACTCACTGCATCACAAACAATTCAAATATAATTACGGCTTGTACTTTACTTTTTGGGATAAGTTGAAAAAGACCGAGAGCCCGGCCTTTCATAAATTATTTGAAGAAAAAACTCATTCATAGAGCTTAGCTGCCGTACCTTCTATAAACTTCTTTGGAAGCAGCCATGTAAAAAATCCTACGGCCTTGTTAAGCGCTCCCGTAATTACCTCGGTTTTCTTTTGAAACAGGCTGTCAACAGCAATCTTCGCTACCTGCTCGGGGGTCATATTTACTTTATCAGCAGCTTTCAATCCTTTATCGCCAATTTTTGCTCTTGTCACAAAATCAGTATCCGTAGCCCCAGGGCTTATGCAGGTAACACTTACATTGGATTTTCGCAGTTCAAAATGAAGTCCTCTTGAAAACTGCAGTACAAATGACTTGGAAGCGGCGTATAGACTTAGGTAAGGTACTGCCTGGTAAGCTGCTGACGATGCGATATTTAGCACGTATCCTTGTGTCTCCTGTTTGAGTTGGGGTAAAAAAAGATGCGTTAATTGAACAAGAGTAAGGCAATTTACTTGTAGCATATTGAGGTGTTGTTCCAGAGGATAGCTTTCAAAAGCACCACTTAGACCATAACCGGCATTATTTACTAAAACAGAGACAGACAAATTGTTTTGTACGCACCAGTCAAAAATCTGTTGAGGCGAGGTAGGGGCAGAAAGGTCAAGTGCAAGGTAGCGCACCTCAACTTTAGCTTTTGCCTCAATTTCTTCCTTTACCTTTTGTAACAAATCCTCGCTACGAGCCACCAGCAGAAGTGAATAACCTTTCGCGGCCAGGATTTGGGCAATAGCTTTTCCTATGCCTTTACTGGCACCAGTTATCAATGCATACGACATTCGGTATTATTAGTTTTGAACAGTAGAAGCGAAGCGGTGATAAAAAGGCGTTTTACTGTTTCTGTCCTTAGGCATATATTTACCAGTAACCACAGGAACATACATTACCCTTCTGCGGCTTTTCTCGCCTATAAAAGGAGATTTTTGTACGCGGTGCCATAAGCGTCCATCATGAACGGTTAAGTCGCCAGCGTTTATATCAAAGCCAACCTCGCGGCGGTCGGGCTTATGATCAATAAAGTATTTCTTACCAAATAATAAACGAAGCATGCCTTGTTTGTGAGTACCTGGTAAGATACGGAGGCCACCATTTTCAAACTTTACAGTATCTAAATGGATACCTACATTTAACATAGGCATAATGCGCTGGCCGAGAAAAAGGTCACGCGGGCTATCCGTGTGCCACCCCATTTGTGAGAAAGCGCTTTCTTCAGTTCTAACGTAGTTATTTAAAACAAGGCCATCTTTTTCATCTTCTCCAATACGGCCTTCAAATGGCCTTACCAATTCAGTTAAAGCCTGCAGGCGTGGATCAGCTAACAGACCTTTTAATAAGGTGCTATGTTGCGATAAAAAACAAAGACGCTGTATACATTTCTTTCCGTTAACATCTCTACCAAACTTTAGCGGAATACCATTCATCTTATCAAGACCGGCATCGAGCCATTCCCTTTCTACCCGTTGCGTTTCGGCAATAATTGCTGCAACTTTTTCAGGAGTAATAAAATTTCTGAAGATAATAGCGCCATGCTCCTCAAATAATTCCAATTGTTCTTCAGTCAGTTTGGTTCCCAGTTCGTAGTGAGGAACAGTTAACTTTTTCATGGTCAATAAGGTTTAAGTGTTAACTGAATATGATTTAAAAATAAAGCTTCTTTTAAAACAGTAAAGAAAAAGATATTTGAACGGGCTAAAAATTGTATTAGTCGGAGACCAACTTTTTAGCGACGAAATAACACAAGTAGGCAAAGATAGGGGCCGCCAAAACATCTATAGTATAATGAACATGTTGCACCAAAACCAAAATTCCGATAACAATGCCGCTGATTAGGGCAAACTGCTTATCCCGGCGTTTATGTAAGCAAAAGAAAAACAAGAACTGCGAAGCTGTATGGCCCGAGTAAAACAAGTCTTTTGTAATGAAATCGTCCCCATAAAAAGAATTGCTCAAGGGATCAATTAAAGGAATCAGTTCTAAAGGAGCATTCAAAGGAAACAAAGAAATAGTAATAAACCGGCTGCACAGGAAAAGTGTAAAACTGCAAAATGCCAAAAGCATGAACTTGGGATCCTGGAAACTACGAACCAACATTAGTCCGGCCATAATCCACACCATTGAAAAAATAGGCAACGATACATTTATTGCTGGCAAGGCCTCTAATACAAAATCGTTCAGCACGGGGCCTTCACGTCTTTCAATGATTTGAAAAAAAAACGGTAAGATGCTTAAGCAAATAGTGGCAGCAAAAATAACCACCCAAAACCGCTTGCGAAAAAGCGGGCTGCGGAAGGCACGTACCCAGTTAGTAATTTCTTTATTAAATATTCTCAACACTATGTCCATAACCCGGTTAGTATAAAAAGATGGTGGCGAAGATAAATAAAACAAAAAACCAAGGCCATGAAACAAAAGCACCAGCGAGGGCTGAAGTGCAATTTTGACATTTTGTAGGGAAATAGTTTTTAAATGTCAGTAAGAACGAAGCTCTATAATTGCCTTTCCTGTAATTTTTTCCGCTTCTAGGTCTGCGGCACGCTATTCGCCTACCTTTGCCCGCCTCGTCCACCGTAGCTTTTGCAAACGATGGCTGCAACGAAGGCATTCATTCAATAAAACTAAAATCATACAAGTATGGCTAACAAAGTAAATGTTACCCCTCTGCACGACAGAGTAATTGTGAAGCCCGCCGCTGCTGAAGAAAAAACAGCCGGTGGTATCATCATTCCCGACACTGCTAAAGAAAAACCACAGCGTGGTACTGTAATCGCTGCCGGTCCCGGAAAAAAAGACGAGCCCGTAACGGTCAAAGAGGGCGATACCGTTTTATACGGTAAATATGCCGGAACCGAAATCTCCATTGAAGGCGATGATTTCCTTATTATGCGTGAAAGCGACATTTTGGCTATTGTTTAATTAGCCTTTACGCCATGTGAATATTTGAAAACGGGTTTCACATGGTAAGTCATTTATTCCATTTTCGCATTTTCAAATTTTTAAATTTTCAAATCAAATAGTTATGGCAAAACAACTGTTTTTCGAAACTGATGCCCGCAATAAGATGAAAAGGGGCGTTGACGTATTAGCCAACGCAGTTAAAGTAACCTTAGGCCCTAAAGGCCGTAATGTGGTTATAGAAAAGAAATTTGGTTCACCGGCAGTTACCAAAGATGGCGTAACTGTAGCCAAAGAAATTGAACTGGAAGATGCCATTGAAAACATGGGTGCTCAAATGGTAAAGGAAGTAGCGTCAAAAACGGCTGATATCGCCGGTGATGGTACTACTACCGCAACTGTTTTGGCACAAGCCATCATTACAGAAGGTTTGAAGAACGTGGCAGCCGGTGCTAATCCAATGGATTTGAAACGCGGTATTGATAAAGCTGTAAAAGCTGTTATCGAAAACCTGCGTTCCCAGTCTCAGACTGTCGGAAATGACAACAAAAAAATTGAGCAGGTAGCTACTATATCTGCTAATAACGACAGCGAAATCGGTGCTTTAATTGCTCAGGCAATGGAAAAAGTTTCTAAAGATGGTGTAATCACTATTGAAGAAGCTAAAGGCATCGAAACTACCGTTGATGTAGTAGAAGGTATGCAATTCGATCGTGGTTACATCTCTCCGTACTTTGTAACCAACAGCGAAAAAATGCAAGCTGAACTAGAGAACCCTTACATCCTGATCTATGACAAGAAGATCAGCAGCATGAAGGACATTCTTCACATTTTAGAGAAAGTAGCCCAACAAAGCGCTCCTTTATTAATCATTTCAGAAGATTTGGAAGGCGAAGCATTGGCAACTTTAGTGGTAAACAAATTACGTGGTACATTGAAAGTGGCTGCCGTTAAAGCTCCTGGCTTTGGCGACCGTCGTAAAGAAATGTTACAGGATTTAGCGATTCTTACAAAAGGTATCGTTATCTCCGAAGAGCAAGGTTACAAATTGGAAAACGCTGACCTGACTTATTTGGGTCGTTGCGAAAGGATTGTTCTTGACAAAGACAATACGACTATCGTAGGTGGTAAAGGCGAGAAAGAAGACATTACAGGCCGTATCAACCAAATCAAATCTCAAATCGAGAATACAACTTCAGACTACGATCGTGAAAAACTTCAGGAGCGTTTAGCTAAGTTAAGCGGCGGTGTTGCGGTACTGCATGTAGGTGCGGCTACGGAAGTTGAAATGAAAGAAAAGAAAGACCGTGTTGACGATGCTTTACATGCAACCCGGGCTGCGGTTGAAGAAGGTATTGTTCCCGGTGGTGGCGTAGCATATGTACGTGCGGTGGAAGCCCTTACAAACATCGATACATTGAATGCTGATGAAGCAACAGGTGTTCAAATCGTTCGCCGTTCATTGGAAGAGCCACTTCGCCAGATTGTTGAAAACTGCGGTATCGAAGGTAGCGTAGTAGTAAATAAAGTTCGTGAAGGCCAGGGCGACTATGGCTTTAATGCCCGCACTGAGGTTTATGAGAACTTAATTGCTGCTGGTGTTATTGATCCAACCAAGGTTACCCGAATTGCTTTGGAAAATGCAGCTTCCATTGCCGGTATGTTGTTGACTACCGAGTGTGTAGTTGCTGATAAGCCTGCTCCTAAAGAATCTGCTGGTGGCGGCCATGGCATGCCAGGCGGTGGAATGGGTATGGATTATTAAAATCTAATAACTGATCAAATTTAAAGAGCCTCATCCGTTCTCAATTTATTGAGAATGGATGGGGTTTTCTAAATTATTTTAGGCAGTGTAAAAAGTTTTTTTTATCTTGAAGTCATCCCACAACTGTTCCCCTGAATAACATAGTTTTTGGCGCTGTCCTTGCCGGTTCTTCCCTCCCTCTGGAAACATCTTTATCACATTTAAAACCATTGCCATGTTATCAAAAATCTTCAATTGGGTTAAAGGATGTTTTACAAAAAGCAGTAAGAAAGCTAAAGATGGTTTTAATGATAATCCATTTCTCATCTTATAACCTTTTACAGGTATTTTTCATTTGGAACGTATTACGTTTTCAATTTTCTATGCGTTTGATTTTTTGTTAACTGGACTTCTCCATACAATATAATGTTCACGTATTCTATCCAACATCGTCTACATTATGCTACCGCCCAGAAGTGCCTGACAATAAGTGCGAATTTGACTTTGTTAAATAACTAATAATTCATCCTGCACTGCTTTCTACGCTTGTCTTAATTATCCCTCTTTATTCTCCATTTCCAGTACCTAATGAGTGTAAATCGACGAGTAGACAGACGTTCCGGATGTTTTAAGCTTCATTGTAAAAAGCTTTTGTTTTTACGGTAACTGATCGCAATTCCTACAATTGCTTCTGGCACCTGGTTTGTCAAACACTGGTGTATCAAATCATACATTATGAAGCTTAGAATTCTTACAATCAGTGCAGTATTACTCTCTGCAAGTTTAGTTTCCAACGCTCAATCAGGAGCTTACGTCAGGGCGGGTGTCAACCTTGCCAATATCTCAGTGAACGATGATGGCGGAGTAAATGAAAGTAACCAGTTAACCTCTTTCCAGGTCGGCGTGATTGGCAATTTCAAATTAGGTACGTCACTTCTTACATTACAACCAGGAGTATTATATACGGGTAAAGGCGCTAAGGTCCAAAGCGGAACGTCAGGTCAGGCAAATTATTTCAAGCAAACGTTTAACCCAAGGTATATTGAAGTACCGGTTAATCTGGTGGTGAAACTGCCCCTTTCGAAAAGTAGCGGCTTTTTTGTTGGTGGTGGACCTTACCTGGGTGTTGGCATTGGTGGCGATGTAAAAACAGAAGGCAGTTTCCTGGGTCAGGCCTTTAACCGCGAACGCGACATTAAATTTTCGGACGATGACCCGACTACTTTTAACCAGGAAGAGGGAACCGGCTTTGGTGTGGTACGCCGTTTTGATTATGGCCTGAATGGTACTGCGGGCATTGAAGGTAAAAGCTATGTGCTGGGTGTGAATTATGGATTAGGATTGGCTAAGCTGCAAAGCGGGTCGAACAGTGGTGCTGATAATGATAATAAACACCGTGTGCTCAGTTTTACATTGGGCTTTAAATTTTAAAATAACACGTATCAACAAAAAAGGCTTCCTGTGGGAAGCCTTTTTTGTTGATACGGTATTAGTGCAGAGCACTCTTGTAGGGGTGTAACATAACGTTCAAAAGTTGAAGACATCAGGAAGCTAAAAGAGAACAGGGTATTTTCCCATTGATGGGGTCTTGACGGCAATGAAATTTAATTAGACCTTACTTGTCTGTTCTTTATTATTCTTTGTACAGACTCTTCCACATAATAATTTGGACTTTCATAAAGTAATACCATTGATATTTGGTTTAACTAATACGACTTCACCTTTCAACAAGTTTCGACCGGCACCAACGTGACTTAAATAAGTATTCCCAAACTCCAGTATTATACTTCGGTGCGTTCTTTTCAAAAACTGTTATACAGGTTTGACGTTACAACTCATCCGTTGAAATGGCACGTTTATTTAAGCAGAGAAATTGAGGCTTTATATTCTTAAGTAAAAAGCAACGAGGTATTTCCTGCATTAAGGCAGCCTAATCAAACAAAAATCAACAATTAACCCTTTCAAAACCATCAGCTATGCTAGCAATGAATTTTAGAGGACCTTTCCGGGTAAGAGCAGACCATAACCGGCCTATGCCCGAAATTATGCATCCGAGCGATGCTATTATCAGGGTTACCCGTTCCTGTATTTGCGGCTCTGATCTGCACTTATATCATGGGCTGGTACCCGACACCCGTGTAGGAATGACCTTTGGCCATGAGTTTACCGGGGTAGTAGAAGAAGTAGGTTCAGGAGTTCAAAAATTAAAAGTCGGCGACCATGTTATGGTGCCTTTTAATATAGCCTGCGGCTCCTGCCCGTTTTGTAAACAAGACCTTTATGGAAATTGCCATGAATCAAATTCACAGGCTAGTGCAGTAGGTGGCATTTTTGGCTATTCACACACAGCAGGCGGTTATGATGGTGGACAGGCAGAGTATGTAAGGGTGCCATATGCAGATGTAGGCCCAACGATAATACCAGAGGGTATGGACTTGGATGATGCTGTGATGCTGACGGATGTTACACCAACAGGATACCAAGCGGCGGAAATGGGCGGCATCCAAAAAGGAGATACTGTTGTTGTATTTGGAGCTGGCCCTGTAGGTATTATGGCGGCCCGTTGTGCATGGTTATTCGGTGCGGGACGAGTAATTATCATCGATCATATTGACTACCGCCTGGAATTCGCCAAGAGCTATGCATATTGTGAAGCTTATAATTTCAAGGAAATGGATGATCCTGTTGTGTTCTTAAAAAGAACCACAGGTTGGTTAGGGGCCGATGTATGTATTGATGCAGTTGGATGTGAAGCGGCGGGAAATGCAATTCAAAGTCTTGTAGGTCGGAAATTACCACTTACCGGCGGCTCTGCCACTGCACTTCATTGGGCAATTAACTCAGTTAAAAAGGGAGGTATTGTTTCTATTGTGGGCGTATATGGTCCTCTTGATGCATTGGTTCCAATTGGGAACGTCGTTAATAAAGGACTCACCATCCGGGCCAACCAGGCATCAGTTAAACGTCTCCTTCCCAAACTTATAGATCATGTGATGTCAGGTCGGTTAAATCCAAAAGGGCTTATCTCTCATCGTATTCCGCTGGAAGAGGTGGCAGAAGGATATCATATCTTTTCTGCTAAACGCGACAATTGCATCAAGCCCGTTTTAATTCCTCCAAAAGCCTATGCGGCATAAAATAAATTATTATGGAAAATATAGTAACCCCAAATCAGCCATCGGTTGAGCCAAATACAACTATTGAATCGGATATGGACCGGAGACTTGCCAACATCCCGAAAGAAATACCGGGGTGGGGAATAGACGCGGATCCGGAAAATGATCCCACCTACCCGATGAAGCACCGTACCGGCGCGGATTACGAGCGGCTGAATTATGAGAAGCCTCCACAGCAGCCTATCAATATGGAGATACTTCAATCTATTGAACGGCCGGGAGTATCAAGGGTTTTTGGAACCTCAACGCCGCCTGCAGGATTAAGTGGTATGATACGCCGGTTTGCATTTAGGTACAGTGAATCTACCTATGCTCACTGGGTTCCGCTGGTAGTAGCCGACCGCATTGGTGTGGTGGAAGGTATCGTAGACGATTTAAAACAGGGTCATATACCTAATATTTTTGCTGAAAGGGGATGGCAGGCTGAATGGAAATATAACCGCGATGGCATGATAAAAAACATTGCGATCGGGGTAGGAATAGCTGCAGGCGTTATGATTTTGTTATCGCAAAAGAAAAAACATGGCAAAGGGTAAAAAAGATTTTAAGATACGTTCTAGGAGGTCCTGAAGGTGCACAACCTATTACACATTACTAAAACAAAAGCCCCGTTTTTTATAATAACAGCTGACAATAACGCACAGAGCAAGCAGTTTCAGCCACTGCAATCGAAGTAAGAAGTTTTATAAGATAAGCAGTACTTAGGCAGAATTTGCGTGCTGGTGTGGGAACCTCTAAACAGATGATATATGTATGAGTAATCAAAAAATGGAGACAGCAACGTCTCCATTTTTTGTAAAGAAAGTAAGTATATTATCTTGACAGCGCTGCATTAGCATCTAAACGGCCGCCTGTAACACACTTTCTGCGGAGTGAAGAAGTAGCAACGGCACTGTTCAATATGGCATTTTTGATAGTTGCAGCTGATGATCCTGGCTTAACAGAGGCATACAAAGCACAAGCACCGGTTACATGCGGTGTCGCCATAGATGTACCGCTATAATTAGCATAGCCACCAGGTACACTTGAGTTAATACCGGAGCCTGGAGCACCTAAATCAACCGATGCTTTGCCATAATTAGAAAAAGAAGATATAGCACCAGTAGATGTTATTGAGGCTACTGCTATAACGTTGGCATTGGTATAGCTTGCCGGGTACGAAGGTCTGCTATCATTATTCTGTCCAACACCAAAAATGTTTCCATTACCGGCTGCTGCTACAAATACGATGTTTTGCTGGTTAGCTCTTTCAATAGCATCAGCAAGCGCCTGAGAATAGCCACCGCCACCCCATGAGTTATTAAGGGCTACTAAATTACTCAGGCCACCCCTTTTTAGGTCTGTAAAATAGTCAATAGCCTTTACTGCATCATCAAGCGTACCTCCATCAGGCCCCAAAAACTTAGCTGATATAATTTTAACATTCCAGTTTACACCCACTACTCCCAATTCATTACTTTTTGCACCAATAGTGCCCGCTACATGAGTACCATGCGCATCTGTGCTTCCACTGCCGTTTCCATCATAAACGCTGTTGTCATTATTTACAAAATCCCATCCATAACGGTCATCAACATGGCCGTTGCCATCGTCATCTACACCGTTAATCGTTTCATTTGGGTTTACTACCTGCCCGGCCAAATCAGGATGGTCGTTCTGAACACCTTCATCAATTACCCCAACAATAACAGATGATGAACCAGTTCTACCAGCCGCCCATGCTGCAGCAGCATTGCTTCCATATTGATTAGAAGGAGAGGTGGAAGCACCATACATTCCCCACAAAGAACCATTAGAATAATAGGTGTCGGTAGAAGTGGCTCCATGCTTATAGATATAATTTGGCTCAGCATAAAGGACCTCTGCAAGTGCCTTCATTTTGCTAACTGCGGTGGCTACATCAAACGATGTTTTTACCATGAAAAAACCTTGATTGTCCCCTATGGATTGCATTGCTTTGGTTACTATCTGTTCTTTTACGTTTCCTTGTATCAATGCTAATAAATCGGCCCTCGTAGCCGGCGAGATGCCATCTTTAAATTTCACTAAAAGCTCGTTGGGAACGAAGTTGTCTTCTTCACCTTCCATACTGTTTCCCAATTGCGCTGAGGCGGCGCTTTGCTCTTCGACACCATCCTCGTTTGGATTCATTTCTTTAACGCAGGAAGAGAATAAGAGTAAAGATGCACTAAAGGCCAATACTTGCTTTTTCATGTGTGTGTGTTTTTATAAATAAATTGAAAATTGATTTGAAGTTCTTGCAGATATCTGGTTTTATGCTGTAGGGCGAAGTATCGATACTTAACTGCAATACAGTTTTTCGGGTGGGTAGTTGTTTGTCATGTTTAAATAATACTACGCTACAAGCAACTAATTTTTTAAAAGTAGCTCCAGTAATTTACCATGGTTAAAAATAAAGATTACTGGAATATAAAAATTATTTTATATCAACAATATCAGCTTAGGAAATACCCCTATCCGCTAATTTATAAAGTTCCTTAGTGATGATGAATTTTTTATAGGGTGCCAATGTTATAATTATCTGATTTTACCTTGATAGCTGTGTTTTAAAAAATAGTGGATTGAAGCTGTATTCTGCACAAAGAGGATTAAAGAGCAGCGGTGTGTCTGAACAAATGGAAGTGAACGAGATCAGGAGCCTGTGTCACCAATCGTTAGTTTAGGAAATGAATTGCGACTGAAAATCTTAAGAAAGTGCTGAAGAGACTACTGAGAAGGGCAACCTACAGCTTCATGTTTACAGCAGCAATTTTGTGCTCCGGCTAGGTACTTATAAAATCGATTTCTCAGATTCGGAAAATTTTGAATCTCAATTGGTAGTAGCTGAACCGTACTATATACCAGTGATGTATTTTTACAAAGGAAAAGAAAGCTGGATATTTTACGAAAAAATTGCCTATAAAAATTTTGCGATAGCCAATAAAAAAGCCTCACTTCCGTGAGGCTTTCAATATCATGAATAAAAACATTTACGCATCCCTGCCGTGGCAATTCTTAAATTTTTTCCCACTGCCACAAGGACAAGGGTCATTCCGTCCAATCTTTGGTCCAACTTTAATTGGTTCTTGCCGTACTGCAACGTTACCGGCTGGGCTGGAAGGATCATAATAGTCCTTTTCATTAGTTGCATAATCATCGCCAGCCGCTTCAATTTCTTCTTTGTTAGCATGCATTTTACTCATGTCGGTTTTTTGCTGGCGACCTTCACGAAGGTTAGGTACCTCTTCCTGCACCGGCAATTGCGAATGGCATAAGAAGGAAACAATCTCACGGTTCAATTCAGAGCTCATACGGCGGAACAAATTGTATGCTTCCATCTTATAAATCACTAACGGATCTTTCTGCTCCAGGTAAGCGGTTTGAACGCTTTGCTTTAAATCATCCATGGCACGCAAGTGCTCTTTCCAACTATCATCAATAATAGACAAAGTGATATTACGCTCCATCGCGTTGCATAATTCGGCGCCTTCGGTGCTTAATGTTTTATCCAGATTCACCAGCACATTGATTCCTTTGCGCCCATCGGTAAACGGCACTACCACATTTTCTATATGCCCTCCTTGCGTTTGGCGGATATTTTTGAAAACAGGTACTGCATTCATTTTTACATCATCCTTATGTGCCTGATAGTTTTCAATGGCTTCGGTATATAACCTGTCAGTTAAATCGTTAGCCGAAACTGTTTTAAATTCTTCTGGTGTTGTCTGGAAATCTAATCCAAACGTTACAATACAACCCAATTTGAAGCCTTCAAAATCATCTTGTTCTTTGTAGCTATTCACTAATTCTTCAGCAGTTACCGAGAATGCATTATCAATATCCAGTGCTAACCTATCTCCAAACAGGGCATGGTTCCTTCGGTCGTAAATTGCATTCCGCTGTTTGTTCATTACATCATCATACTCCAGCAAACGCTTACGAATTCCAAAGTTATTTTCCTCTACTTTACGTTGCGCCCGTTCAATTGATTTTGTGATCATGCTATGCTGAATAACCTCGCCTTCTTTATAGCCAAAGCGGTCCATTAAACCAGCAATCCTTTCAGAACCGAACATACGCATAAGGTCATCTTCCAGCGAGACATAAAACTGCGAAGTACCGGGATCGCCTTGCCTTCCAGCACGACCACGAAGCTGTCTGTCAACACGACGAGATTCGTGCCGCTCCGTACCAATAATTGCTAAACCACCGGCATCTTTTACACCTGGCCCGAGCTTAATATCGGTACCCCGACCTGCCATGTTCGTCGCAATGGTGATAGCACCAGCCAAACCAGCTTCGGCAACAATCTGTGCTTCACGTGCATGTTGTTTTGCGTTCAGTACATTGTGAGGAATTTTCTTCTGTTGCAACATGCGGCTTAACAACTCACTTACTTCTACTGATGTTGTACCTACCAATACCGGGCGGCCAGCATTGCGCAAAGCCTCTATTTCGTCTATAACAGACCTGAACTTTTCCTTCCGCGTTTTATAAACTAAATCCTGCTGGTCTTTACGGGTCATGGTAACGTTTGTAGGAATAGCAACTACGTCTAATTTATAAATGCTCCATAACTCTGCCGCTTCTGTTTCAGCAGTGCCCGTCATACCTGCCAGCTTATGGTACATACGGAAAAAGTTTTGCAACGTTACTGTTGCATAAGTCTGCGTAGCGGCTTCGATTTTTACCGCTTCTTTTGCTTCAATTGCTTGGTGCAGTCCATCACTGTATCGGCGGCCATCAAGGATACGGCCTGTTTGCTCATCTACAATCTTTACTGCCCCATCCATCACTACATACTCAATATCTTTTTCAAAAAGCGAATAGGCTTTTAATAATTGTTGTACAGAATGTATGCGGTCGGCTTTAACAGAGTACTCATTTAAAATAGCCTCTTTGCCGTGTAGTTTTTCTTCGGAAGGAATATCTGCGGTTTCGATTTCGGCCAAACGTACACTGATATCAGGAAGCACAAAAAACTCGGGATCTTCACCGGCACGGGTGATCATATTAATACCCTTATCAGTAAGCTCAACTGATTTGTTTTTTTCATCAATATGAAAAAGGAGTTCTTCGTCAACAATCGGCATGTGGCGCATCTGGTCGGCCAGGTAGTAATTCTCAGCCTTTTGCATTTTTACTTTTATCCCCGGCTCACTCAAAAATTTAATAGTAGGACCATATTTAGGCAAGCCACGAAAGGCACGAAACAGGTACAAGCCGCCGCCTTTGGGGTCGTCGTCACCTTCAGCAAAACGCTTTTTAGCTTCATTTAAAAAGCCGCGCACCAAACGTTCCTGCGCTTCGATTAGCCCCTGAACACGGGGCTTTAAGTTCTGGTATTGCTGATCATCGCCTTTTGGCACGGGGCCCGAAATAATCAATGGCGTTCTGGCGTCATCAATCAGTACAGAATCCACTTCATCTACCATGGCGTAATGGTGCTTGCGCTGTACCATCTCCTCTGGCGAGTGAACCATGTTATCACGCAGGTAATCAAAACCAAATTCGTTATTGGTACCATACGTAATGTCAGCGAGATAAGCCTTACGACGGGCTTCGCTATTGGGTTCATGCTTATCGATACAATCAACACGCAATCCTAAAAATTCAAAGATGGGGCCATTCCATTCGCTGTCGCGCCGGGCCAGGTAATCGTTGACGGTTACAATATGAACGCCTTCACCAGCCAAAGCATTTAAGTATGCCGGTAGGGTAGATACCAATGTCTTGCCCTCACCTGTTGCCATTTCAGCAATCTTTCCCTGGTGCAACACAGCACCGCCAATCAACTGCACATCGTAGTGAACCATGTTCCAGGTTATTTCACCGCCACCAGCTGTCCAGGTGTTCTTGAAAGTGGTTTGATTACCATTGACAGTGATATAGTTTTTGGTAATGCTTAATTCCCTATCCAAATCTGTAGCGGATGAAAGGAGCTCACTGTTTTCTTTAAACCGTCTTGCCGTTTCTTTTACTACAGCAAAGGCTTCAGGAAGAATTTCTTTTAATACCTCTTCGATTTTGACGTCACGATCTTTTTTCAACTTGTCCACTTCCTGATACACCGCATCTTTACCTACCAGGTCGGTAAACGGAAGTTCGTCAGCTCTTTTATTCGTGTCTTCAATTTGAGCGTCAATATCTTTTATATGCTCTTTTATGCGGCTGCGGAATTCAACAGTCTTGTTCCGCAACTCATCATTGCTAATGTTTTGCAAGGCGCTGAATTGCTGGGCTATTTTTCCTACCACTGGTGTTATCAGCTTCACATCTTTCTCGGACTTGCTGCCACCAAACATTTTTGAAAGAAAACCAATCATATAGTATGTTATAAACTTTAAAGTATTATGATGCGGATCAAATTAGTTCTATAAACCAGGAGTGTCATTCATGATTTTTAGCTATGCAATATATTTGACTTTTACTTTTGTCAAGAATGGTGCTAACAGGTGTCAGAGGCCATATTGACAGAGCCGGCAAAGATAAATCATTTGCCTTTGGTTTCATAGGCGTAGAAATTCTTAACGCTTGAGGCACAATATTTTTCATGCTTATAAATTGTCTAGTGCCGCCCTCCTAAATTATGTTTATGAAGTTTTTACCCACAATCCTTATACTTGCCGCTTTTTTTTCCTGTACCAATAGTACAAGGGACAGTAGGGAAGACAAGTTTGACACGGGAGCTGTTTTTTACGATTATAAAATTTCGGGCGAAGAAGGCAGCGACAGCGTTTCCGTGCTACTGCACTACCGGTTTGGTGAAGAGGGAGAACTGCCAACAGTTTTGGAAAGTGGGAGCAAACTGACGTTTGACGGAAAAGAAATACGCCCGGACAGCGCAAAGCTAACAGGGACTTTTTATGAAGTAATGTTGCCCGCAAATGAATTTAACGGCACACACAAAATTGCAGTTACCGGTAAGAATGGTAAAAGCCACAGCCAGGAATTTAACTTTCAATCTTTTTCGTTGGCAAATGAACTGCCGGCACAAGTGAAAATGGAGCCCTTTGCAATCAGGCTAAACGGTTTGGGTAGTGAACCCGTTCGCATACAATTAGTAATGATTGATACAGCGTTTGGCACCCGGGACGTAAACGAAGAATTGGTGGTGAAAAACGGTGAACTCGCCATTACAGCAAAAATGTGGCGTGCCTTAAGTACCGGGCCTATAACAATGGAGATTTACCGGGAAGAGGAAATTCCACTTAATATTGGTGTTAAAGAAGCTGGCCGGCTACTAATGACCTATAGATTGAAACGGGAGTTTGAAGCAAAGCAGAATTAACTCTGTTTGTTTTAGCATGCCCTTGGGCGGGGCTCGCTACTATCCTTTTTGTGTTTTTGTAAAATACCTCGGCCTGGTCCACCTTGCCTTGCTGAAGGTGCAGCATAACAACGGGCAAAAAAGGATAAGGCCTTTCCCCTACACAAACCGCTGATCTAGGTTTGTGTTTCTATTTCAGCGGCAATCCTGTTTACTTGTATTTTTAATTTTATGAAAAAAACTTTTTGTTGCCTGCTCCTTTTTGTTTCGTTTCAGGCTCATAGCCAATATTCTTTGTATGATTCAGTTAACACCCGCCACAACAAAATCTCCAAAACCGGAACCCTGCTCTTATCAGGTTGGGCCACCGCCAGCCTTGTTTCCGGTCTTATTGGCAAGAACAATTCAACCGGTGAACTAAAATTTTTTCATAAGCGCAATGTTCTCTGGGGCAGCATTAACCTGGGACTTTCGGGGCTTGGCTATCTAAGAATTAAAGGCGAAGAGCGCACCTCGTACACGGTAGGCCAAACTTTTAAAAGGGTAGAAGCGGCGCAAAAGATTTTCCTTTTCAATACCGGGCTTGATCTGGCCTACGTGGCTTTTGGCCTGTATACCCGCGAGCGGGCAAATGGTTTCACTGGTGATAAAGAGGAGCGGCTAAGGGGAACCGGTAATTCGCTCTTATTACAAGGGGGCTTTCTTACTTTATTTGATGGTGTGCTTTA
>DASQMG010000130.1:0-3044 GCA_035645595.1 Flavisolibacter sp.
GCTGTTTCTGAAAAGACCCAGGTCAAAACCAGCATTAAATTCAGTTACATATTCCCAATCGTAATTCGGGTTGCCAGGAGAAAGTGGTCGTATGCCGGCCACCCCGCCATAGGAGGTATTAGCTGCATAGGTTGGCAGGTAAGCAAAGTCAGAACCTAAGGGACTGGCCGTTTGTCCATAGCTGGTGCGAACACGCAGGTCAGATATCAGCGTTGAGTTTTGCAGGAATTTTTCGTTCTTGACCATCCAGCTGGCACCAACGGAATAGAAACCCTGCCATTTGTTGACAGGTGCGACTCTTGTTGAGCCGTCATAACGGTAGCTGCCCGTTAGTGTGTACCTGTTATTAAAGGTGTAGCGGCCCACCGTCATAAAGGAAGCCAGTGCGCTTCTTGTTTTACCGCCGTTAATGCTGGGTAAAAAGGTGGCACTTCCATTGGTAACACCCGCAGGTGTTTCAACCAGACGACCGTCTATTCCAAAGCCGGTAAAACCGTAGCTATGGTAATTGTTGTAGTTGTATTCGTAGAATCCCGAAACTTCAACATCGTGTACGGTGTTAAAAACCTTCGCGTACGTTAGCCCTGTTGTAGAGATAATGGTAAAGTTTCTTCTGTTTCCCTGCTCCAGCCTGCCCCTGCCACCAAGAGTAGTGGAGTTGCTCCGCGATCCAAAATAGGAGTCAGGGTTAATATAATACATATCGTTTGAGTTCCGGTAATCAATCCCTGCCCTTGTTGAAATTTTCAGTTCAGGAAGTATCTGATATGCAAAGGTTGTACTGACAATAGCTTTTAACTGGTCAGTCTTATTAGAGCTGTTTAGTAGTCTTTCCAGTGCCTGGCTGCCTTCCCTTAGGTCGAGAATGAAATATTGTGAACGGTTACCCGGGTGCACAAGGACGCCATCGGAAGCATAGGGGTATTCGTATGGAAGTGCGTAATAAACCGCCGACATTGCCGTGCCAACGCTTGTACTCCCTTCGCCTTCAGTGAAACTGGAGGCCGAATAACCAAGTGAAAGGTTTGTGCTCCCCGTAAACTTGCCGGATGTAAAATCCAGATTGCTTCGAAGTGCGTAACGTTCCAGGCCGGTACGTTTCGCAACACCCTCCTGCCTGTAATAATTAAGTGAATTATAAAAACGAAGACCTTCATTTCCCCCGCTAATACTTACCTGCTGCTCCTGAAACTTTCCGTGCTGAAAAAAGAAATCACGCCAGTCAACATTCACGCCACGGAGACTGTCTAATATTTGGTCTGCACGCTGGCGGAATGCTGGTGTTCCTGCCTGGTAAGCAGGATTTTTGGGCGAATAAGCCCAGCCAGGTCCGAGGTTTCGGTTATGCATCACACCAATCTCTTCTTCAAAACGAAGGCGCTGTTCCGTATTCATCATCACAAAGTTGGGACGGCTCAGCGTGGAGGTCCCATATTGAGATGTATACTGAACAGAGACACGGCCCTGCCTCCCTTTTTTAGTTGTGATTACAATTACGCCATTCGATCCCCGGGATCCGTAAAGTGCTTTAGCTGAAGCATCTTTTAAAACGGTCACGGATTCGATATCTTCCGGATTAATTGTTTGAAAATAATTTGATTCGATGGGAATACCATCCATGACAAATAAAGGAGCAGACGTGCCGTTGATGCTGCCAATGCCGCGAATAACAACACTGGCACTCTGTCCTGGTTGGCCCGAACTTGAAATAACACTCATACCAGGCACCCTGCCCTGAAGAATCTGATCCACTGTAAGACCCGGCACCGAGTTAATTTTTTCAGCACTTACTACGGAGGAAGCGCTAGGTGATTTATCACGCCGGTAATTAGTATAGCCGGTCACGGTTACCTCCGTCATTCTGTCCATGGCGGGTTGCAATTGCACAGTACCTAACTCGCGTTGAGCTTTTATCTCTCTGATGGTATAGCCTGTGTAGGAAACCTCAAGTATGGCCCCATCCTCTACATTTTGGAGAACGAAATTTCCACTTTCATCCGTTGTTGTTCCCGAACTGCTTCCTTTTACACGGACGCTGGCCCCGTAGAGTGGCGTGCCTTTTTCATCCACAATACGGCCTGAGACTTCAATGGTAACCGATACATGCTGGTTGATTGTTGTTTCGCCAGACTTCAATGTTAATACAATTGTTTTTCCGACAATAGAGTAGGACAGTGGCTGGTTGGCAAAGCAAAGTTCCAGTGCTTTTTCAAGGCTGGCGTTTTGCACGCGAATGGTAACGGGATGGGCTTTCTCTAACCAACCTGCGTTATAAAAAAATGAAACACCTGCCTGCTTTTCAATTTCACCAAATAACACTTTCAGGCTGGCTTTTTCCACATTCAAATTAATAGTCTGCGAATAGCCGCCGATGGCAAAAGTCTGGAATGTCAGTAAGAGAAGAAAACAAGTGAATTTCAAAATACGACACGTTGTTTTCAGGTTGGGCAATCGCAGCCCGTTTCTTGGTTTCACAGCGATAAGCATGTTTTGAAGTTTTGCATTAATAATGAAGTCTTGTACTCTTTTACTTTAAAATCGTTACGACGCTTTCATTGATCGAAAAATGTAGCCCGCTTGTCTCCAGTATCGTCAACATTTGGCGGAGCGTGCTGTTACGGTCAATCTGGCCTCCAAAGCGTAACCGTGGCTTAGCAGCAAACTTTACGTCTACATTGTACCACCGTGCTACCTGTCGCATCACCGTTTCCACATCTGCATTGTGAAAACGGAACTTGCCGTTGGTCCAGGCCACCGCTTCGTCGACGTTTGCATTTTTTTCCAGCCTGATGCGTTCAGAAACTTTCCTTGATATAATGGCTTGTTCACCGGGCGCCATCCCCCTTTGTTGTTCACGCGCCACAATCTTCACGGCACCTTCCACCAATGTTGTTTTAATGGCCCCTTCGTCTTCGTAAGCGTTCACATTGAATTTTGTTCCCTTCACTTCAACAGATATGTCGTTTGTGTTGACTATAAATGGCCGTTTACCATACCCGCTGACGGAAGAAATAGGTGCCACGTCGAAATAGGCTTCGCCGGTC
>DASQMG010000131.1:0-4395 GCA_035645595.1 Flavisolibacter sp.
GGTGCAGGTGATTGACATTGGGGAAAATAGAGTTTACAATAGCCAACACACCAATAGTCCTAATATGACAGTTGATCTAACCCAATTGCCACGTGGCTTTTATGTGGTAAGAGTAGGGGATGGGTTAACCCAGCTGGTGATACAGAAGTAAACATATCTTACTATTAAACCTCCAATTTTGCTCAACCCAAAAAAGGGGGAGAACTTAGAACATTTGCCCCGGCCTTACGGGGGTCTTTTGTTTCCCAGTTGAAGTTCAACAAGTTGAGAAAGCGAGGGAGTTGGTAAACCTATGGATGAAAACCAATTTTCGTTTTTTTACGTTCGCGGAGGCCACCGAAACCAAATGCCTGGAATTTATCCTTTTTTTGCCGCTGAGATTTCGCTGCCTGCCTTTCTGCCTACCTTCGAAAGCAGTATGAAAAGTAGCCTTCTTTCGCCACCTTATAAAATTGCACTTCTTATTATCTTAGTACTGGGGGTTGTTTATGCTATCAGCCGTTATACAAAGAACCATGAGACAAACAAAGCCGGGGTCCCAACACTAAAAGAAACGATTCGTACTGAAAATGGTAGCCCAAAGTAGTAAGTATCGAAATGTAAGCTCGCACGAATCTACGGGGGCTTGAAGAGGGAATGGGGCCACTGGTAACTTCTCGTGCGCATTAAGGAGTTGGTTACGGGAATTGAAAGATATCTATGCAGTTAGCCCGACGGTTGCCCTGCATTCACTTCTTGCGCGGTCGTTCTGGTAAACCGCTAGAATACTTTTGATTGTGAGAGAATTCATGCGTAATCCCTATCGGTAAGTTCAACTCTCAATTTCCCATTTTACAGTAAAGGAGGGAGCGCAGAAAGTTATTTAAGTAACCGGAAAACAGTGTCGTGGTTTATGGAAAAAGAGCGTAAAGGCAAACTGTAAAATCCTGTTTGCAATTACAGGTATTTCCTTTTCTGTTCGAATGCAAAAACTTACGAGTGAGCACCGAAATATCTCTATACTCTTGCGGTCGGCCTCTACCGATCGAAACGGCTTTTCGCTTTCTGAATTTGAAGCAGTAAAACATTATATCAAAGGCCCGTAATCTTTGCGATGATCAGATATTTTTGACTGTAACTTATCGCTTCTTCTCCTGACTTATCTTATACATGATTACTGTATAACCAGCTTGGATCGAATTGATATAACCCAAGGCTGTTAAGTGTATATCTTGTTGTCATTAATTCATTAGTGACTTTCCTTTTGACGTTTAAAGTTTGCATGTACCTTTACGCTCAATAAAATGAATTCCTTCGGAGTTGTCATAGTGTTTGTTTGGCAACCCAAACGTTCAGCAAAAGAGCTGTCATACTTGGTTCGACACTTAGCACACACTCTACCACAAACAACTTTTGTATAAAAACGAATAGCCCAGTAAATGGTTATAGTGCCAGGCGCTACCTCGCAGCACAAGCAGCTGAAGAAGATTACCATTGCGACAAAGAAAGAAGATGCGTGAAGATCCAACCCCCTCTTAAATTAAAACATTATCGGTACACTTTACGCTGACGATTTACAGCTAGGAGAGAAGCCACCCGGAGACACTACTAAAATAGTGGCACGTTTTTATAAGGGATTAATATATAAACAGGTGGTGAAAAAAAACGTATAGATGAAGATAAGAACTATGCAGTTATCAGGAAGAATGGATAGAGCCCACTTTAAGAATTTGATGCTATTGTTTTGGAATCAGATGGCAGTTTAACTTTATTGAAAAATGTAGAAAATTAGCAAGACGAAGCAAATGAAAAGAATGTTCTAACTAGATCCATAAAATAATTACAGCAAAGTTTATCCAATAGCTGTTACCTTACTAAGTTGAAACGAAATTCTGGTTTTTAACATGGCAAAAATTATAACGCTTACATTAAACCCATGTATTGATAAAAGTACGAGTATTCACAAGGTAGTACCGGAAAAAAAGCTCAGGTGTTGCACGCCTTTATTTGAACCTGGTGGGGGAGGGTTGAATGTTGCACGGGCTATAAAAAAATTAGGTGGAGATGCTACTGCAATTTACCCAAGCGGCGGCCATTCGGGCTCATTTCTAGAGCAATTAATGTTTGAAGAGGGGCATAATTCAGCGGTAGTCCGAACAAAAAATAAGACCAGAGAAAACTTTATAGTTTTTGATAACACTACTGAACAGGAATATCGATTTGGTATGCCCGGAGAGGAGTTATATGAAAATGAGTGGCGACAATGCCTATCTTTAATTGAGCAGCAACATGAAGCCGAATTTGTTGTAGTGAGTGGCAGCATGCCGCCTGGTGTGCCTCCCACTATTTTTTCTGCAATAGCAAACATTTGTAATAAAATAAACGCAAGATTGATTGTTGACACTTCTGGTGAAGCGTTGATTCATGCTGCAGGAGAAACTGTGTTTTTGCTTAAACCAAACTTAGTGGAACTCACCACCATTGCCGGGCTATCCGAAATAAAAGCTAGCGAGGTGGAGAAAGTAGCCCTGGAGGTGATTAAAAAGGGGCAAATTCAAATTTTACTTATATCATTAGGAGCACTTGGTGCCCTTATGGTTACAAAAGAAGACGTGTTGCGCATTGTACCGCCCCAAGTAAGTGCAAAAAGTGCCGTAGGTGCTGGAGATAGTATGGTTGCAGGTTTTATACTTGGTTTATCAAGGGGCAACAATTTAAAAGATGCATTACAATTAGCAATAGCATGTGGCACCGCTGCAACTATGACCCCCGGTTCGGAGTTATGTAGATTGGATGACGTTCAAGACTTATTATCAAGAATAAAACGGGGATAGACTCAATAACATAAATGTAAGAAGCTAAATGTAGCCAACCGTTCACACTTCCAAATGACCCTTATTGTCAATATTCTATAGTTCACATCAAACAAAAGGTATAGAGAAATGCTGTTCGTATACAAGGGGCACTTTTTTTCTTTTGTTTATCTCCATTTATTTGCTATAGGTTGATCCTCTTTTACAGCTACCGTTTAATAAATCAGTAAATTGGTACACTAAGGTCTGACGTATTTACAAGGGACCAAGTATTACAATTTGTTACAAGAAGCAATTGAAGAGGATATACTGAACAAAGGCGAATATTATTCAGGCAAAATGGGCTTTTTGAATACTTGTGTGAATGGAAAAACTTAAGAAGTCTTTTTAGCGCATAACCGCCAACAGCAGCTTTTGGCAATAGTGGACAAATTGCATAGGCTAATTAATATATTTTTATTCAGCTTTAGAACAGAATTAAGACGACAAATCAATGAATACCACTACCGCTGAAAGCCCTTTGCCGTTTGCAGTAGTCGGGTTGCTGTCCTTCAAAAAAAATGAAAATGCGACTTTACTTCCCTACCGTGCTTATAGTGTTAATATCATTTAAAGGCAAGAGCCTGCAGACTGATGTAAATATTCATGACTCGATCTCGGTGAACTCATTTATAAATAGAACCAGCATTTGTCAACAGATTCAAGCTGCATACAAGTTCGCTTCTGATATAGCAGCAGAAAAAGGGTATGGAATAAAACTTCTTAAAGCGTTATCGAAGAGCACAGCTGAGCGGTTCAATTTGCCAATCGCTACGGGTAGTATTGTGCTAACAAATAGCTAACGAGCAGAGGCCCTTAAAGTGCAATTGAATGAATTGCAGCAGCAGAAACAGTGCGGTTCGAAATAACACCTGGTCTGCTGCTAACAAAATGTTTCTAAAACAGCGGCTTGACTGCAAAAAAGCAACAACATATCTTTATTCATCAACAAAACAAAGGTGAGGCTGGGGAATACAGAATACCGCTGCTTCAGAAACACCTTCTGCGTTAGGCGTTATCCTATAACTACTAAAGTTACCACGCTCATCCAATCGTTGATCAAAAAAATTACATGAGCATGGTCCTCTCCAGCTTATTCATTCAACGCTTTAATAATTTGATCGCTGACATACATGTGTTGCTTTTCTCCGTTTGACAGCTTTTCTTTGTTTGATAGAACTATAACCGAAGTGTTTGATTTAGGAAACCAATAAGCAATAGAGGCACCCCACGCATCTTCATTACCCCTGAACCAAATGTTACTATTTTCCCCTTCAGTTAGAAATATTCCATAAGAATAATAATCTGAACTGTTAACAGCCCCTGATTTTAGCTTAACATACTTTCCTGCCCATAATGCTCTGGAGGAATCGTTAATAACAACATTGCTTTTCAACGCATTTTGGAATTTTTGCAAATCTACAGCTGTTGTAAATATCCCTGTAGAACCCAAATATCCATAATCTCGTTTGCGCTTTGGTGTTTTGTTAATAGGCTTTGACTCAGGCAGCCCAGTCTTATTTTCCTCTGCCCAGAAATAACTATTTCTCATTTCTAAAGGAGC
>DASQMG010000132.1:0-22347 GCA_035645595.1 Flavisolibacter sp.
TGGAGGATACAGAGATAATTATTAATCAACTATACTGATTCCGAGCTTTGATGAGAGTTCTGCTGTTGCGGGACTCTTTTTTTGCACCAAAGTGAAACCCAGGAGCGCTATAAAGTTGTACGGAATTAAATGTTGAGTAAAGATGTTCAAGTACAAGCGTGCGATGCAGCAAAGCCCAATAAACATTCTGCAGTAGGTAACCAAAACAAAAAACCCAATCATAAAAATGACCGGGTTTTATAAAATAAGGTGAGTAATTGATCAAATAACTTCTCTTTGTTAGGGTTGAGAGTTTGAACAGGCTTAATGGTGCTGATGATTATGTTCTTCGGTCAAATGTGTAAATTCTTCTTTACTGACCGGTGTTTCTACTGCCCTTACCTGGCCCTCTACCCAATCAAATAACTTTTGGGTTTGAATGCGGTTATGAGCATCCTCAACATACTTGCGATCCTTCATCATACGGTCGATATAATCGCGTACCCAGTCCTGCTCATCATCCATTGTAGCCATTCCCATATAACCAAAAAGCTGTTGCTTTCCAAACTGGCGTATTTCATCCTGTTGTACATGTATGCCAGCCTTCTTTACCAGTTCATCTGTAATTAAGGTCCACTTTAACTGATTTAGAAAAGTTGGAAACTCAGTTTCAATTTCTTCATCTGTTTTCACCTCTCCCTCTTTACCCTGGGTTTTTAACCAACGTTTTAAAAACTCTGCTGGCACATCAATGTGTGTTTTTTCCAATAGCGTATGATACAAAGTATGCTGCATCTGGTTGCTGCTTTCAGCATCCCACTGCTTTTGCAATTCTGCTCTTACCCGGTTTTTAAAATCTTCTTCTGTTTTTATTTCCTCTTTAGGAAATAACTGAGAGAAGAACTCTTCATTCAACTCCCGCGGCTCTACCAAACCCACTTTTGTAATCAACAACTTAAAATACCTGCCTGTTGTACTTTCTAACCCCAGATCCTGCAGGATGAATGCTGCTTCTTTATCATCAAACGCTTCAGATAAAGAAAGCTGAATCACATCATCCTTCTTTTTACCGATCACCTGCTGCTTAAAGTCTTCTTTAAAGTACTTTACCAGAACAGAATTATCTTTTCGGATGCCTCCTTCAATTTCAGCCCCTTCCGCATCGGTTTCTATAAATGTTACATTTAAAACCGTTTCATCGCTCTGCACAGTTTCAGGTTCGGTCATATTGCCATAGCGGGTGCGCATGCGCTCTACCTCTTCAAAAAGCATCTCATCTGTGATTGCAATCTTATACCGCTTTACCGATTCGTTGGAGAGCTCAGGCAACTGCAGTTCGGGCTTCATACCTACTTCAAACGTAAAACTATAAGCGGCGGGGTTATTTACATCTAATTGTTGCAGGTTAAAGTCAAGAGGCAGGGGCTGGGCAAAAATATCGAGCTTTTCATCTTCAATAAATTTGAAAACTTCTTTATCGACCGTCTTTAAAATTTCATCTGTAAAGAGCGAAGTACCATACATTTTTTTAATCAAACCGGCTGGCACCATACCCTTTCTGAACCCCGGTATATTCGCCTTCTTGCTGTAATCCTTTAAAGCTTTTTCAAAAGAAGGCAAATAATCCTCTTTACTAAGCGTAATATTCAATTGCTTATGTAAAGGTGCCACTTCTTGCTGTGTAACTGTTGCCATGAGTTTCGTTTTTATAAATGTTCAATGCCCAATGTTCAACGTACAATGCTCAATAAGTTGAACATTGAAGTGTGTTTGTTGAACATTGAGCATTTCTTAAAAATCAGTGCGGGTGGAGGGACTCGAACCCCCATGCCGTGAAGCACCAGATCCTAAGTCTGGCGTGTCTACCAATTTCACCACACCCGCAAGCACTCTTCCGTTATTTTCCTAATTAATATTAGGGTGGCAAAAGTAAAGGTTATTGGCCTATTGAAAAATCAAAAAAGAAAAAAATCAATTGCACAGAGATTTTTAAACTATTCTTTATAACCTCACTATGCTCATTGGATTATTTAGTAGTATGACTCTAAACACAGGTGGTACGTCCACAAATATCGTTCTCCAACATCGAAAGCTGGGACTAAAAATGCTCAGTTTGCCGAAAGTTTATTGATCTCAAAATTGCATTTATCCACAAAAGACCTGGTAATCGTTTCCAAGTCTATATACTCAATAGGCTTGGTAATTAAGAAGGCATTGAGGCTTTGGGCAAAAGCAATATCAGCAGCACTGTTAGAGGTACTGAATAACACTACCTGAAGCCCCTTAAGATGGGGATGATTGCGGATTGCCTGAAGAGCCTCCCGGCCATTCATGACAGGCATATTTATGTCAAGAATTACCAGGCAAGGGAGATAATTTTCTTTTAGCATACCTTCCAATGCTACTAATGCCTCATTTCCATTAAGACTATGAACGACAGTGATATGGTCGTGCTTCTCAAAAGCTTGCTTTACTATGAATACATCATCCATATCATCTTCGGCATATAAAATCGTGTGCTTATTGGTGGTCATGGGCGTGGTTTGTATAGACAAAAATACTAAAAATGAAAGCCAGCGGAAAAGGGTTTTTGTTATAAACCCATCTGCTACTGCTACTGAAATTCCGCATCCCCCACAAAATCCTTTCTATTAGCTTTTTCCCAAACGCCTGGTTGTTTTTTAGTAGCAAAACGATAAAATCCGCCGTACTGGGAAAGAATCATAAATATAAAATAGTACGGAATAAACAGCCCTCGGCTATTTACCTTTTTGCCGGCGAGAAACTTTCCCAGAAGCGCTAAAAAATAAAAGGCACATTGCACCCAAAAGAACAGCTCATAAACCAATCCCGGCTTGGCAAGAAACAAAGTGACATTTATTATAAAAACCAGTGGTAATAACAAAGGGCACACTACCCACCTGAGTACACGATGAGAAATATATTGAAAAGCAACACGGAAATTTTTAATTGGGTTGAGCAGGTCTTTAAATAATGTTAACGACTGAAAACAACCAGCGCTGATGCGTATTTTTCTTTTTCTTTCCTCACGAATCGAAACAGAGGAGGTTTCGATACCATATGCGTCACCTTCATACGAAAACCGGTAGCCCTGCTGGCAAACTCTTGCCGAGATAACAAAATCATCGAGGATAATACTTGAATCCACCGGTTGGTACAACTTTGTACGAATAGAAAACAGCTCACCTGCCGCTCCTATAATAGTATAAAAATTTCCATTAGCTTTTTTTAACAACGATTCGTATTGCCAGTACAAACGTTCGCCAAAACCTACGGCTGAATGGTCTTTAGCGACAATTCTTTTTTCACCTGAAACCCCGCCAATACTTGCGTCCTTATAATGCTGAACCAGTTTTATAATGCTCTCAGGATGCAGTAACGTATTACCATCGGTAAATACAACATACGGCGTTGCTACCTGCTGCATCGCCCTGTTAACAGCAGCCGTTTTGCCTTTACGCACCGATTGATGGAGCAACGTAATTTCAGGATAGCGGCTTACAATTTCATTTGTAGCATCAGTGGAGCCATCCGTAATAAAAAACAAAGAAAGTAAACCATCAGGATATTGAAGGCCTAACGTATTTTGGATTTTTTTTTCTATAAAATCAGCTTCGTTATAAGCCGGAACAATAAGCGTTACCGGTGGAAAATAGGTAGCACCGGCAACCCTGCTTTTTTTTCGGACTGCAGTAATCAACAGTAGCAGTAAGCCGTAGCCAATGTAAGTGTAAAAAAGTATAAAAATCGCTATCCAGAAAACGGCTTCCATTAATGGTTATTGCAGTGGGTAACACAAATGAACTGCATGACTCGACACAGTATTGATTTACTAAAGAAGCCTTTTTCAGGACTGTTCCTTACCATAGCCCACTGTGTGAAACAGGCCAAAGAGTTGCTACATAGCGGCAAGAAACTATAAACTTTAAACTGCCTTTTCTACCCATGCTTTATTTTCTTTTAGCAGGTTTACCAGTTCATCAACGGCTACCTCAGAAGGCACATTGCGCTTTACAATTTCTTTCCCCCTGTACAATGTAATCTTTCCTACACCGCTGCCTACATAGCCAAAATCGGCATCAGCCATTTCTCCCGGGCCGTTAACAATGCAGCCCATAATGGCAATTTTCACGCCTTTTAAATGAGACGTTACCGCACGGATTTTCGCTGTAGTTTCCTGCAGGTCAAAAAGGGTTCGTCCGCAGGAAGGACAACTGATGTACTCGGTTTTAGAGATGCGGGTGCGGGTGGCCTGCAAAATACTGAAAGCCGTGTTATTAATAAAACTTTCAGGGGCGTTATTCTGTATGTAGTTTCTACCAGCGACAGCCGCCGATTGCGCATTGTCCATTGCCCATTTGTAACTCTCAGCTGTCATTCCAAAACAAACGCCGTCACCCATCCCATCTAACAATAATGCACCGGCCTCGGTAGCATAATGAATGAGATGCTCATCCGCAGTTTGCCAGTTGCTATCTACAATAATGATAACCGGGTTTTTGATTTTGCGGTTCATTAATTCAATAAACATTTTGCGCACCGCTTGCATGGCGTTTTTAGCCGTACTGCTTAGGCATAATACAACACTTGTATCGTTGCCAATGCTATTCCCGTGTTCAATATCTGAGAGAGAGGAAATGTCTGCCGGGGAACAATCAACCATTACAAAATTGAGCGTGCTGCTTTTTTCTTCTTTGCTCGCAGCATAAGCTCCCTGATCGTAAATAGGAAAATACTTTTCCTTGTTCCCTGCCTGCATCCATGTGCCAGGATAAACAATCACTTTCAATGTACCCGGCAAGGCAAAATCCAAAATATGATGACCAGTAAAAATGTAATCCGCGGCCATATCTCCAATAGTCCATTTATCGGTGGCTTCATCATATGTATAGCCGATGCTTTCTAAATTTTTTGGAGAGATCTCTTGCAGTTTGCTTAAATCAGCAATGACCACCGGCACATGATGACCGCCAATATTATCAACAGGAAAGGTTTCCCGCCTCTTGTATTCCAACGGAGAATAGCAAAGGTTTTCAGGCCCGGAGATTTCTGCTCGCTGACTGCTGCTTGCCGATTGCTGGTTATTGTATCTCTTCACCAGGTCCTTACACACCGGTATCTCCAGTTCCGGGTCCTCGGTTAAGGAAACACGGATAGTATCACCAATGCCATCTTCTAATAAAGTACCGATACCCACTGCACTTTTAATACGACCATCTTCGCCATCACCGGCTTCGGTTACACCAAGATGCAAAGGATAAATTTCGCTAAATTCATCGTTCATTTTTTTTATAAGTAACCGGTAAGCCTGCACCATTACCTGCGGGTTAGAGCTCTTCATACTCAACATAATGTTGTGATAGCTTTCGCTACGGGCAATGCGTAAAAATTCCATTGCACTTTCAACCATCCCCATTGGTGTGTCGCCGTAACGGCTCATAATTCTATCACTTAAGGAACCGTGATTGGTACCAATGCGCATAGCCGTTCCGTGTTCTTTGCAAATCTTTACCAACGGTGTAAAACGCTCCTGGATGCGTTCAATTTCTTCGGCATAATCGGCGTCAGTATATTCGATAAGTTCAAACTTTTTCTTGTCAACATAATTGCCTGGGTTTACCCGCACTTTTTCTACAATACGTGCAGCAATTTCAGCCGCATTTGGGGTAAAATGAATATCGGCAATCAGGGGTACGTGATAACCCCGGTTATTCAATTCGTTTTTTATGTTGCGCAGATTCTCTGCTTCCTTTTTTGATGGCGCCGTTATACGAACCAACTCTGCACCGGCCTCAATACAACGAATGGTTTGCTCTACGGTAGCAATTGTATTCATCGTATCGGTGGTGGTCATTGTTTGCACGCGAATAGGATGAAAATTGCCAAGAAGCAGGTCGCCGATCTTCACTTCTCTCGTGGGAAGCCTTTTATACTCTGTAAGAGATGCTGCGTAGTACTGCATAATACAAGCCCCATCCCCTAAAGGGGGTATGAAGAGCCGCAAAAATATTCAATCAGTTCCTACCTAACTCAAGAGTGTTAGAAGAATAGTGAAACTTGTGAAATAAAGACTGTCTTTTAACTCCTCTTTAGGGGACGGGGCGGCTGATAGCCTACCAATCCTTTCCTCCACCCTGACCTTTACCTTGCCCCTGTTGCATTTTCTGTTGTAGTTCTTTTTCTTTTTTCTGAAGTTCCTTTAGTTTTTCATCGGCCTGCTTTTGATCCATTCCGCCGCCGCCCTTATTTTGCTTGTTCTGCTGTTGTTGCTGTTGCTTCAACTCGGTCAGGGCCTTTTGTAAATTTTCCCTTGCTTCTTTATCATTTGCATTAATTCGCAAAGCTGCCTTGTAGGCTTCAATGCTGTTAAGTAAATCTTTTTGTTTACTGTAGCTAACGCCGGCATTATAATAAGCGGCGGCTTTAAGATTTACATTATCGGTTGTTGTTACGCCTTCATACATCTCAATAGCGGCTTTAAACTTTTTTTGCTGCATCAGGGCGTTCGCCAGGTTATAACGGGCTTCTGCATTATTGGGCGATCTGTCCAAGGCTAAACGATACTGTGCCTCTGCAGGTTCAAACTGTAGTTGCAGGTAATATTCATTGCCACGGCTGATATAAGTGGCCGCGTTTTGAGCATGGGCTTCAACAGATAAAAACAACAGCAGTACTAGGACATTTTTCATTGGGTTACTTTTTTTCTATCGGGTATAAAGAGCTCTGCCAGCAGCATTAAAAACACAGGCAATAAAAGCCACCAGTAAAACGATTGATAGCTTAAACCGCTTGTATCTGTTAGCGCCTTTTTATTTACATTCCTGTACTGATCCAGTAATGTAGCTAGAGCAGGTGCTGATGCTTGTAAATGAATGTAAGTGCCGTTGCTGGTTCCGGCAATTTGCTGAAGTAATTGTTCATTTAGTTTTGAAATTACCACGGCACCGTTATCATCTTTTTTCGGAATGCCCGTGGCGGTATCAATGATGGTAGCACCGGAGGCGGAACCCAATCCAATAGTGTTTATCATGACCCCTTTCTTAGCCAGCCTTTGCGCTGTTGGCAGGGCATCTTCATCATGCGCTTCACCATCGGTTACAAGGATGATGGTCTTAAACCGCCCGCTGCCTTCCTCAAATGCGGCATCGCTTTGCAGGAGTGCATCGTCAATGGAAGTGCCTTGCTCCGGTACGCTGCCGGGAGAAGCTGTGGTAACAAATAATTTGGCAGCTTCATGGTCAGTACTTAAGGGCATCTGCGTGTAAGCATTTCCAGCAAATACAATTAAACCCACCCGGTCGTCGGGCAGCTTGTTAATAAGACTACTTAAAAAGTTTTGTGCCAAGGTTAAGCGGTTTGGGGAGATGTCAGTTGCCATCATACTGTTGCTAACATCCAGGGCAATTACTACATCAATTCCCTTTCTGATTTCCGCCGATTCATCATCAGGTTTTCGAGGATTGGCAAGGGCAATACAGCCCAGTGTAAAAGAAAAAAGAAAAAGAAAAAATTTTAAAGTAGCCTTAAGTGGCGAATGATTTTTTGTAAGGTCAGCTACTAACCGTGAGTCACCTATTTTTTTTGTTGCACGTTTTCGCCAAAGCACATAAGCTCCATAAAGCAGAACCAGTATAGGTACTAATAATAATAACCAAAATGCTTCAGGATATTGAAATTGAAAATTCATTTTCTTGATTACGCAAAGAATGTGCTAAAATACAAACGGAATGGCCTACACTACCCTGACTATATAGTTCTAGCTTCCTGTTCAGCTCCGGTGATTTTTAGCACCTACTTTAGTAGTGATATTATCTGCATGGTAATCGACACTTTATAACGCAACAACCCACACCTTCCTTTCCCGGGATGACAAGGCAGAAGTATTTAAGAGCGGAATTAGTGTAATGTTTCAAGAGTGGTTTTTTAAATGCTGATCAAAATTGTAAGGCGTACAAAAGTGCAACGCAACAAAAGACAGGGAGTAGCACTTAAGCGAGATCCAAAATCCGGCATAGAAGAAAAGAGGAGTACGTTTGAGATAATACGAACCAAACTCCAGACATTTAACTATCGCTGCCCTTTAAAGAAATTTAGTTGTGTCAAAATATTTCGCAACACTGTCATCCGGGCCTCCTGTAAGTTTACGTTTTTATCTTTTGCTTCCATATTCAGCACAAAAAAATACGGGTGACGGTTTTCTTCTACCCATCCTACTACCCATGTTATTGGAGTGCCGTCTTCCTTTTTAGCCAGGCCGGTCTTATAGTTAAGCGTATGTGTAGGCTTGTCTTCCATTAACATCGCCTGCTTTACTATCAACTGGTTATTGTTGAAGAAAGGGAGCTGGTTAAAATACAGGCGCTTCACTACACCAAGTTCTTCATCGGGGGTAATTTTTAAACTATTATCCAACCAAAAGGTATCAATCGCAGTGGTAATTTTTTTGGTGCCGTAGGCCAGTGAATCAAGCCAGCGTTGCATGGTATCTTTTCCAATGCGGCGGGCAACTTCCTGGTAATATGGCACTGAAGATGCACGAAAAGCACGGTACATGCTTAGGTCCTGGTTCCATGCCGCTACCTCCCGAACTTTTCCATCCCATTTTATGACCATACTATCATTGGTTATAATACCGGTTTGCAGACCAATGAGTGAATTAATGATCTTGAAGGTTGATGCCGGTAAAAAAGCGCTGTCACGGTAGCGGGCTAAATTATAAATGGTGAACTGGCCGCTTCCATTATTAAACAGCCCGAAACAGCCCTCCGTGTTTTGCTCATCAAAATATTTTTTAAAGGAGTTATCAATGGTTACGTTATTGGGCGAACAGGCCACAAGACAGGAAACAAGTATAATAAAAAGACAGAATCGCATGAAGGGTAAAATTTGGCGGCAAAGGTAACGCAGGGTTGATCAGTTAAATAGTTGATTAGTTGAATGATTCATTGGCAGCTACAGGTCAACTAAGTAACTATTCAGCCTTTCGCTTCATCACTGCCCTTTGATAGCTCCTCGTTCCATAGCTGTCCACTTTCGGACTGTCTTCGGTTCCCTTGCCGGTGGTTGCTACCGGCTTTGCCGTGATATTATAGAATTCGGCAACCAGGTCGTCCCCTTCTCTCCAATAACTATCAATTATAGTAGAATTTTGCACTGTAAAGGCTGATGTGAACCGTTCGCCAACAAAGTATTGATCCAATATAATTCCGTTACGTTCATCTACCCGCCAGTGGCCTTTAGCAGTATCAACCGGCTTCAAAATATAAGGTCGGTTGTCTTCACCCCTATCACCGTAAATAATTTGCCAGGTGTAAGTATTGGTGCTATCAGCAGGCTTTATAATCAATTGCATTTTTACTTTCTGCGGCCCTGTTTTCCCCGTTTGGTGCCAGTACAAAGTACCTTCCCAATGGCCTGAAAAAGATTGGGGGAAAGATGTTTGCGCAGAAACAGCGTAGCAAAAAATAAAGGAGCAGGCGAAGAAAAAAATCCTTTTCATGCTGCTAATCTAAGATGGAAATAGATGTTATATTCTAACGCCGTTAGAAAGGGTGGTGTGTTTCACCCCATAACAATCGCGTTGAGCTGTGCAGGAAGAAAGTGAAATGGCAAGAATGGTAACAGTGCCTAGTGCTAATATAATCCGTCTCATGGGTACTCAGTTTTAAATGAAGAAAGTCAGCTTTAAAAGAAAAACGAGTAAAAACGGATCGATAGTAAAGTTTAAGAGGTTACAAAAAACGGTACTATTGGTACCGCTGCAAATATAGAAGGTAGTTTTCTCTTATACAATAGGAAAACTACGTTAGTTAAGGGTTATTTCAGCACAGCAAGGTCTTTTCCAATTTTGGTAAACGCATCTATTGCCTTATCTAAATGATGCTGCTCGTGTGCTGCGCTTAGTTGTACCCGTATCCTTGCTTGTCCTTTTGCAACCACCGGATAAAAAAATCCAATCACATAAATACCTTCGTGTAATAGGGCATCAGCAAATTTCGCAGCCAATACAGAATCATAAAGCATGATAGGGACAATAGGGTGTTCGCCAGGCTTGATGTCGAACCCGGCATCCGTCATTTTTGTACGAAAGTACTTTGTGCTGGCTTCCAACTTGTCGCGCAATTCTGTTGTTTCGCTCAATAAGTTCAACACAGCAATTGAAGCGCCGGTGATTGATGGCGCCAGTGTATTAGAGAATAAATACGGCCGGCTGCGCTGGCGTAAAATGTCAATAATCTCTTTTCGGCCGCTGGTAAAGCCACCGCTTGCACCACCTAAGGCTTTACCAAAGGTTCCGGTAATAATATCAATGCGCCCCATTACGCCACGGTATTCATGCGTGCCTCTGCCCGTTTTTCCCAAAAAGCCGGAAGCATGACATTCATCTATCATTACTATGGCATCGTATTGATCAGCGAGGTCACATATCTTATCTAATTGTGCAATTGTTCCATCCATGCTAAAGGCGCCATCGGTAACAATAATGCGGCTTCGCAGGGCTGCTGCTTCTTTCAACTTGGCTTCCAGATCTTCCATGTTGTTATGCTCAAAACGATAGCGTTGCGCCTTGCATAAACGAACACCGTCAATTATTGAAGCATGATTTAAAGCATCAGAAATAATGGCATCCTGTTCGTTAAACAGCGGTTCAAATATGCCGCCATTCGCATCAAAAGCAGCAGCGTATAAAATGGTATCTTCTGTTCCCAAAAACTCCGCAACCTTTTGCTCCAGCTCCTTATGAATATCCTGCGTACCGCAAATAAACCGTACGGAGCTCATACCAAAACCATGACTATCTATGTATTTGTGAGCCGCTTCTACGGTTTTAGCATGAGAAGAAAGCCCGAGGTAATTATTAGCGCAAAAATTTAAAACCTTTTGCCCGTTCACTACAATTTCTGCGCCTTGTGGCGAGGAGATCACTCTTTCGTTTTTGTATAAGCCTGATGCCTTTATTTCTTCGATTTCAGTTTGAAGCCGGGTAACGAGCTTTTCATTCATAGCAAATATTTGTGGCGGCAAAGATAACCGCAGATTCGCCGGATTTTAGAGGGATCAGCGGGATTTATGAGGCTTGTGAAATCTAACAAATTCATATCCTCAATTCTTTCATCTTTGCACCCCATTTGGAAATTATGAACCTTCAAAACACTCCTCTCCAAAAACTAATTATTCATTATACCGGCAACAAAAACAATGCTGACCCGCTTCTTCTTTCACCAGCTGCGCTGGTATTAAATGACGACAACAGGGGGATATACGGTGAAGGTTTTTTAAGCCGTTTCAAAAACAATCATGAGTATTACTCTTTTAGTCATCCTTCGTCTTTACAATACAACGAGGTATATAATTACTGCAAGGACCTATTCAGCGATATGAATGTTTTTGAAGAAGCTTCTCAATCCATCGCCAAACATTTATACAATCAGTCCCTTCATCCTAAAATAAAAGGTGGCGAATTGTACATCGCATATTTTGATGCGTTGCCTGTGGAAAGTCGTATGTGTAAAGGAGTTGGCATTTTTAAAACAGAAAATAAAAGCCTGTTTTTAGATGCACAGCAAGGCGAAAAGGGAATTGATGTGCAATTGCGTGAAGGGGTAGAGCTAACAAAAATGGATAAAGGGTGCCTGATATTAAATAATAAAGAGGGCGAAGGTTTTGATGTGCTGATATTTGATAACCAAAACCGCGGTGAAGAAGCGCAGTACTGGAAAGAAAAGTTTTTAGATATTACTCCGCAGAAAAACGAGTTTCATAACACGCAGCATTTGCTGCAACTAACAAAACAATTTATCACCGGCCCGTTAGAAAGTGATTTGGGGATTGAAAAAGGCGAACAGGCTGAACTGCTGCATAAATCAATTGACTATTTTAAAAGCCATGAAAGTTTCGATATTGATGAATTTCAAACCGAAATTTTTAGGAATGATGACCGGATAGAAGCGTTCCGGAGTTTTGGCAGCCGTTACGTTGAGAGCAACGATTTTGAGATGGCAGCCCAGTTCGACATTTCGGGCGAAGCCGTTAAAAAGCAAAGCCGCATTTTTAAAAGTGTGGTGAAGCTGGATAAGAATTTTCATATCTACATTCATGGTAGAACGGATTTAATTGAAAAAGGCATTGACGACAACGGGCGAAAGTTTTATAAGATTTATTACCAGGAAGAGGGATAAATGGAAGTTGACAGCTAGCCGTACGCAGCCCGGCAGTTCCAACAACTACCGGTACTGGCAATTTAGGACTTGCTATCGCTAAAACGGCAAGTCATTTTCTGTATCATTCATTTCGCCGGGAGGGAATGGGTCAGAATCACTGAAAGTAGCAGCGCCGGCAAGTTCTACTTTCCATGCCTTCACATCAGTGTACCACCGTCCATTATACTCACGGCTTTCCACATCAAAATCAATTTTTAGGGTATTGCCTATTTGCAGAACCTTTTCATCAGCCTTATCGCCCCAAATGGCAATGCATACTTTTTTGGGATAGGTACCTTCGGTTTCTAAAATGATTTCCTGTTTCTTCCAGGTTCCGTTTTTTCCTTGCCCTGTTTGTACCGGAAGTAGCTGTAATAATTTCCCGCTGAGTTGCATAGAGATGTGCTTTGATACAAAATAAAGGGTTATTCGGTTAATATATGTTTGTTATGTAGTCCCCGGTTTACAGGTTTATGTGTGATGGGTAAACATATTATGATCCATACGGCATGTGAGGAATTAAACATCCAACAGAATAGAAACTAAGGCAGGGAATCCCAACTTTTGAACATGAAAGCTTACAAAAACTAACTATTTTTTATAACTCCTGTAACATAACGGCAATTATCTTCGTCTCACTGTTTAAACCAAAGCCATGAAAAAGGCTATTACACCCAACAAAGCATTTAGTCTGTTTACACTATTCTTTATTGCTATTGCCGTATTATCGTTTGCAAGCTTTCAGGAAACTGAAGCCCTTTGCAACGAAATAAAAAAATGCACCCAGTTAAGGCCGGCACCCAAAAACGGCCAAATGATCTGGGATGTTTTCTCACAAGGACTTATTTCCCTCGTTTCTTTCCGTTAAAAAAATTTTTCTTTTTGCTGTAACTTTCCCTCTCCAATTTCGTATAACGGCAAGACAATGCTCATTTGCCAACTGTTTTATGACCGAAAAAGAATACAATGAATGTGTAAACCTGTACGCCGATGGTGTGTACCGGTTTATTGTAAAAAACCTTCGCCACGAAGAAGACGCCCGGGATGTGGTGCAAACAGCGTTTGAAAAACTATGGCGCAACAGGGAGGATGTTGATAATAGTAAAAGCAAATCTTATCTTTTTACGGTGGCCTATAACAGCATGATTGACCACCTGCGAAAAATAAAACGGGTTCATCTAAAAGAAGAGTTTAAAGATGATGCGAGAGTTTACAACCGCCAGATCAACAACACAAAAGAAATTTTAGAAAGGGCATTAAGTAAGCTAAGCGAAACACAGCGGTCACTGGTTTTATTAAAAGATTATGAAGGCTATTGCTACGAGGAAATTGGACAAATAATGAACCTGAGTGAAAGCCAGGTGAAAGTTTACCTGCATCGTGCCCGGTTACAACTAAAAGATTATTTAGTAAAAGTGGAAAATGTTATTTAACCCTAACGATATTACCCTGAGCAACTACGAGGAATACTTTATCCTTTACATGGATAATGAACTTGATGCAGCTGGCCGGCAAATGGTAGAAGCATTTATTTCGCTACATCCGCACCTGGCCGATGAACTTGATACCCTCATGAGTACCAGACTTCCGGTTGATGATATTGTTTTTTACAATAAGGAAGAATTACTTTCCTCTTCTATGAAAGTAAATGCGGTTGACGAAGGACTTTTATTGTATGTAGATAATGAGGTAAGTGCCGCACAAAAAATTTTGGTTGAAGAAAAAATAAGCAGCAATAAAGATTATGCTTTACAGTATTCTTTGCTGATGCAAACCAAAGCCGATGCGTCAGAAATTATTTCTTATCCTAATAAAAAAGAACTTTACCGGCACACGGAAAAAGTAGTGTATTTCCCTGTTTGGATGCGGGTGGCGGTTGCAGTAGTTATTTTTTTATTCGCATCATTCTTTTTCCTTGTTACTTCCAGGAAGGAAGCTGTTGATGCACCTCTTGTGGCTAACCAACCTCCTGTTACACAGCCAGTAAAAAAGAATACTATCCCTGAACAAAAAACAATTGTAATTCCACAACAAAAAGAAGAACAGGTATTGGTTAAGACACCGGTGGTAAAAAAGAAGGGAATGACTGTTTTAAAATCATTGCCGGTTGAGAATAAGACAGTAAAAAATATAAGTGATGATCTAGTACTGCAAAAGGAGGACGATGTACCTCCAATAAAAAGAGAAATCATTAAACTCGATGCAGGCCGGCTACCTATTCAATCAATTTCTAACGAGGTAACCGTTAACAAAATTATTGCACAAGGTCCTGTAACATCTCCCCTTACTGCTTCGTACACCAAGCAGAATGACCCAACGGTAGCTGCAGTACTCGATGGCGATTTTGAAATGGAAAAGAAAACAAGAGGCAAAGGCTTTTTTAGAAAAGTCTCCCGCTTTATTCAACGCAACACTGGCATAGGCACCGTAAACTCCGATAATGAACTGCTGATTGGTGCCGTGGCATTAAAACTTAAATAATCAATTAAAAAAACTTGTATGAAACTTTTTGTACTACTGGCTTCAGCCATTTGCTTTACTATGACCTCAATCGCCCAGGATGATACCACCGGCGGAAGAGTTGATACCATAAAAATTGGTGGTATGATCATTATTAAAAAAGACGGGAAAGATGGAAAGAACAGAAACGTCACGTTCTCGAATCGCCGCCGTAACAAGTCAGGTAACATAACCACCAACTGGTGGATAGTTGATTTAGGCTTTGCTAATTATACCGACAAAACCAATTATGCCGCTGCACAGCAAAGTGGTTTTGTAACACCTGCTCTTGGCAGTAAAGACAATTTAAAGCTGCGTACCGGCAAATCTGTAAACGTCAACATCTGGGCGTTTATGCAAAAGCTAAACGTAATAAAACATGTGGTAAACCTGAAATATGGTTTAGGTGTGGAGCTAAACAACTACCGTTTTGATAATGAGCAGGTGCGGTTCAGCAAAAACCCTACTACCATAAGCCTTGATCCTACACTTGCGAACGTTGGAAAAAACAAACTGGCAGCCGATTATGTAACCGTGCCTGCCATGGTCAACTTCAATTTTACGCCGGGCCGTAACCGTGGCTTTGGTTTCAGTGCCGGTGCTAGCGTCGGTTATTTGTACAGTGCGCGTCAAAAAATAAAAGACGATGGCAATAAAACGAAACTGCATGATGACTTCAATCTTGAAAAGTGGAAGGTATCGTACATCGCTGAATTAAGCCTGGGTCCTGTACGCTTATATGGCTCTTTAGCTACTAAAAGCATGTGGGAAAAAAGTCTGGATCAAACACCTTATAATGTAGGCATCCGCCTGAGCAACTTTTAAGGCTTCCCTATTTATAAAAAAAGGTCCTCCCTGATATCAGAGAGGACCTTTTTTTATAAATAGAGAGGAGTGTTCTATTTTACCTATCATGTGTTAATGAATAGTACATTCTCCAAATAGAAATCTTTATTTAAAGCATCTCCACCTGTATGATTTTTCCAGGCTCTTCCAACTGATTAAAGTCGCCATCCCAACATCCGTAAATTTCAAATGGATATTTTTTCTCAGTACAAGTTAAATAATTATATAATGCCTGATAATTCTGTTATACTGCTATAGCTATATCAACATCTCCTTCAAATAATGGCATCCAATCATTTTGCTCCCCTAATGCGTGTCTGAATGCACACCCGCAACCTTCGTGGGAACCAATATATATGATATGGGGGAAGTAAAGTGCCTGATTACTGCTGAATCATCGTCGGATAGCTTTTAGGTTGTGAAGGCAGGAGAATGCAACTCAAACTTAATTATTAGCATAGGCCCCGGGCGCATAAATAAAAAACCATACACACAGGTTGGTAGATTAGCGGATAAAATTGTAGCAGGAAAATTTCCGGCGGTAAAGCCCTACGTAGTCTTCTTATACTTGCCGGTTACATTTACCCAATTTGAAAAACTCCCGGCGACAATGCTTCCGTTTTCACCGATAATTAGATAATCTTGTAAAAGAGTGGCGCTGTTTTTAGTTTAAGCGGTATTGTTAGTAACACTGCCGAAATAGAGTGCCGGTACGGCGTTAAGAGTGATGTTAAAAATTTATTCACTCAAAAAATAAATCCGGTATCCTTCCGTTTTCTAAGCACATAACTTATAAAGCACTTACAGGACAATGAAAACCACCCTCCTTTTAACTACTTGCCTCTTTGCTGCCGGGGGCCTGATGCTTACAAAAGAAGCAGCGGAAAAAAAGGTTACTGTCAGCACAGCCTCTTTTTTCAACAAAACAAGCGCAAAAAAAAGATTTGCCGCTATGCCTCAATCGCCCATGTACATTGTAATTAATAAAAAGAAGTATGAACTGAGTGTATATGACGCACAGGGTTGGTTTGCTACTTACCCGGTTGTATTTGGCAATCCTTCGCTAGATGATAAAAAAATGGAAGGTGACCGCAACACACCGGAAGGTTCATTTAAGATTGTTCAAAAAAACCTACATCACAAATGGGATCGCTATATGGGGATTGACTACCCAACTAAAGAAAGCCTAGCTAAGTTTGCTGTACGAAAGCAACGGGGTGAAATCCCATCTTCGGCCAAGCCCGGCGGTGGAATTGGTATCCATGGCACCTGGCCCGGGGAGGATATTGTGGTTGACCGCTTTACCAACTGGACAAACGGCTGTATTTCTTTAAAGAGGGCTGATGTGGAAGACTTATATAGTTACCTGCCTCTCGGTACACCAGTAACTATAAAAAAATAATTTTTCTGATGATTAACCTAAGGGGCAGGCTTTAAAGTTTGCCCTTTGCTATTGCTTCCACAACGGCAGGATCAAGCAAAGTAGATGTGTCTCCAAAGTTGTCCTTTTCTCCCTCTGCAATTTTTCTTAAGATCCGGCGCATAATTTTTCCGCTTCTGGTTTTTGGTAAGCCTGCCACAAACTGAATTTTATCCGGCTTGGCTATAGCACCAATGATTCGTGTAACGGTTTGTAAAATATTTTTCCTTGTGCTTTCTTCATCGCCGCGGTCATGCCCTAAAATCACGTAGGCATAAATTCCCTGCCCTTTTATATCATGCGGATAACCTACTACGGCACTCTCCACCACGTCGCTATACATGTTAATAGCGTTTTCTACCTCAGCGGTGCCGATCCGGTGGCCACTTACATTTAAAACATCATCCACTCTCCCGGTGATCCGGTAAGCCCCTTCCTCATCTCTTAATGCCCCGTCACCGGTAAAATATAATTGCGGGTATGCCGAAAAATAGGTTTGCCTGCAGCGTTCATGATCACCATACGTTGTTCTTAGGATAGAGGGCCACGGCGCCTTAATACACAGATTTCCTGAGGCAGGATTTCCTTCAACTTCTTTTCCATTCTCATCAACTAAAATTGGCTGAACACCCGGCATTGGCAACGTGGCCCATGAGGGTTTTGCTGGTGTGACACCGGCAAGGTTTGAGATTAAACACCCACCCGTTTCTGTTTGCCACCAGGTATCAACAATGGGGCATTTTCCTTTTCCAATATGTTCATCATACCAATGCCATGCTTCTTCATTAATGGGTTCGCCAACCGTACCTAAAACTTTCAGCGATGACAAGTCCTTTCCCTTCAGGGGATTTAAGCCAAAACCCATCAGTGAACGAATTGCGGTTGGCGCCGTGTAGAGAATGTTCACTTTGTGTTTACCAACTATATCCCAAAACCTCCCGGCATCGGGCCAGGTTGGGATGCCTTCAAACATAAGCGAAGTAGCACCGGCGGCTAACGGCCCGTAAACAATATAGCTGTGTCCTGTTATCCAGCCAATATCTGCCGTGCAAAAAAATACATCACCGGGTTGGTACTGAAATGCATTGACAAAGGTGTAGGTTGTCCAAAGCATATAACCTGCACTGCTATGCACTACACCTTTTGGTTTACCGGTACTGCCAGAAGTATATAAAATAAAAAGCGGATCTTCTGCATCAACTGCCTCTGCCGGAAAGGAAACAACCCCCTCTTTTTCAACCTGTGATTCCGCATATTCCATTTCATCTTCCCACCAAATATCTCTACCTTTTATCATACTTACCGGCGTTCTGGTTCTTGTATAAACAATCACCTTCCTGACAGTTTTGTTTCCTATCAACGCATCATCAATTACGCCCTTTAACGGAATTACCTTCTCGCCACGATAAGCGCCGTCCGCGGTAATTATGTATTCTGCGCCTGCATCTTCCAATCTGTCAGCGATGCTTTGCGCAGAAAATCCTCCAAACACTACGCTGTGTATAGCACCTATACGGGCACAACCTAAAACCGCATAAGCCAGTTCGGGTACCATACCCATATAGATAATGACCCGGTCGCCTTTTTCTACACCGTTGTTTTTAAGCATTTGAGCAACCTGGCAAACACGTTTATGCAGGCGGTTGTAGGTAACCGTTCTTACTCTTTCTTCGGGGTTATTGGGCTCCCAGATGATGGCAGGTTTGTCACCCATCTCCGGCAGGTGACGGTCAATGCAATTCTCTGTAATGTTTAGTCGGGCACCTTTAAACCACTCTATTTTAGGTTCGGTGAAGTTCCATTCTAAAACAGAATCCCAACTTTTCCGCCACACAAAATTGTTTGCAACTTCAGCCCAAAATTCTTCCGGTGTTTCGATGCTTTTTTTATAGGCTGCTCTATATTCGTCAAATGATTTTATCTGGTAGGGGTAAGCCATTGTTTGTCGTTTACAACTCCTGGTTATATCAAGTGTGTTAAATAGTGGAAATTAAACAATCCTGCTATTGCCCTGTTCAATTTCCCCCGCTATTTTTGCCACATCAAGAAATTGAAAAAGCTAGGGTCCATATTATTTCTACTAACAATGTTGTTACAGGCAATACCTGTACTGCATTTTTTTACTGAGAAACCCGAAATCTTCTACACTTCGATTGATGAAGAAAAACCTTCGGAGAAAAGTAAAGAAACAAAAGAAGATAAGCAGGAGTACAAAGCACTTTTATCTTTCTACACAACATTATCTATTGAGTTAGTAGCGGCCATCTGCTTTCAAAATTACACTTCGCAACTACCTTCTTCTCCTCACCTGGAGCTGCTTACCCCGCCTCCTGATTTTTGCTAATTTCTAAGGCATTTTTCGAACACTATAGATAGTTGTCATTACCTAATACCATCAACTGCACTACTTTTAATTTATAAGCAAATTCCTTTATGGCTTCTACAGTAAACCCGTTTGTACGGCTTGGCGCCCTGTTGAGGGAAGAAAAAACCGAAATCTCGTCTATTTATTTTTATGCTATTTTAAGTGGCCTTATACAGCTTTCGCTGCCATTGGGCATTCAATCCATCATTGGCTTTGTGCTGGGTGGAGCCATGTCAACTTCACTGGTTATCTTAATAACTTTTGTGGTAATTGGTGTAGCCTGCAACGGGCTTTTGCAAATAGGCCAGATGAAAGTAATTGAACGCATTCAACAGAAGATTTTTGTACGCTATTCCTTCGCTTTTACCGCCCATATTCCAAAGCTGGATTTACACCAAACCGACAGCTACTACCTGCCCGAATTGGTGAACCGCTTTTTTGACATTCCCGTATTGCAGAAAAGTATTTCCAAACTGTTGCTCGACTTTCCCATCGCCATCACGCAAATCGTTCTGGGACTGCTGCTGCTCTCGTTTTATCACCCGGCATTCATTGCCTTTGGTATTTTATTATTGTTGTTACTGGCTGCTATTTTTTTCATCACCGGCAACAAGGGTTTTGAAACCAGCTTAGAAAAAAGCACACAAAAGTATGCAGTGGCCGCCTGGCTGGAAGAAATGGCAAGAGTGATAAAACAATTCAAGTTCTCAGCGCACACCGGATTGCACTCCCGCCGCTCTGATGAAAAAATTGTCGGCTACCTGCGGGCACGCACATCACATTTCAGCATTTTGTTATTGCAATATAAAGTGCTTATTGTTTTTAAAGTGCTTATCACAGCTTCCATGCTTATTGTTGGTTGCCTGTTATTGCTGAATCAGCAAATCAACATCGGCCAGTTTGTAGCGGCGGAAATCATCATCATACTGGTAATTAATTCGGTTGAAAAACTGATTGTGAATTTAGACAGCGTATACAGCGCCCTGACATCTGTTGAAAAGATCAACAAATTAATAGATAAGCCAACCGAAAAAGAAGGGACGCTACCACTTACCACCGGTGCCGTAAAAGTGGAATTCAGAAATGTTTCCTTTGCCTACAGTGATGGGAAAAAAATTATAGAGAACCTTTCATTTGTAATAAAGCCCGGCGATAAAGTCCTGGTGAACGGTCCGAACGGGTCCGGCAAATCAACGATTCTAAAGCTACTCACTAGTGGGTACACAGCCTTTGACGGTGCTATTCTGGTAAACGATGTGCCTATCGGGAACTACAACCTTCAATCGCTCCGTTCGCAAACCGGCATCTTGTTGCACCAGCAGGATGTGTTTTTAGGAACGTTATGGGAAAATCTTACTATGGGTGCAACGGATGTTGACAGGGAATACCTCCAAGACCTTTGCCGCGAAACAGGCCTGTACGATTTTGTCGCCTCGCAGAAGGCAGGCTTTGATACACAGCTTCAACCCATGGGCAAACAATTACCCGGCGGTGTTATCAAACGTATTCTATTAGTCAGATCGCTCCTGCAAAAACCAAAACTTTTATTAATAGAGGAACCGTATATAGGTATCGAAGGTCATAACAAAAAGCAGCTTCAGGATCTTTTGCGCAGCCTTAGAGACACAACAGTAATCGCCATATCGGCTGATGAGGAACCCGCCGCTTTTTACAATGACGTTATTTCTCTTCACAAAACCAACTAAAATCTTCTGTTATGATAACAACGCTTACCGCACATCAACACATTTATTTACAAGGCAAAAAGCATCGTACCAGGTACTGGTATTACGCCTTCTTTGCGGTGCTGCTTCTTATACTTTTTTTACCCTGGACACAAACCATCCGGGGAGTAGGATCGGTGATTGCCTTGCGGCAGGAGCAGCGTCCGCAGGAGGTCAATACCATTATCTCCGGACGCATTTTAAAGTGGCATATTAAAGAAGGCGACTTTGTAAAAGCCGGCGACACACTGGTGCAATTGACAGAGATAAAAGACAGCTACCTCGACCCGCAATTGTTAGATAGAACCAGGGAACAGATTACCGCCAAGCAAAGCAGCATTGATAACTACAAAAACAAAGTTGGTGCTACGCAATCGCAAATCGGTGCCTTGTCTCAAGCATTGGTTTTAAAGATTTCCGGGTTGCAAAACAAACTGCGGCAAACCGAGATAAAAGCTCAAAGCGATAGTATGGAAGCCGCTGCTGCTGCTAATGACTATCGCATTGCCACCCTACAATTCAATCGCCAAAAGAGTTTGTTTGACAGCGGTCTTGTTTCATTAACGCAGTTAGAAGCCCGCAACCAGGCCTACCAAAACACCATGGCAAAAAGGCTGAGTGCCGAGAACAAATACAGCAACACCAAGCAAGACCTAACCCTTTTGCGCATTGAAATGAACAGTGCCCAACAGGAATATGCAGAAAAAACAGCAAAGGCTGAAGGCGACCGCTTTCAATCCTTGTCAGAGATTGCCACTGGTGAGGGTGAAGTGGCAAAGCTGCAAAATCAATTCAGCAGCTACAGCATCCGCAACGGCATGTATTATATTTTAGCACCGCAGGACGGACAGATTATTCAGGCAAAAAAAGCGGGCATTGGTGAGATTGTGAAGGACGGCGAAATGCTGCTGAACATTGTTCCTGATAAGATACAATATGCAGTAGAGTTGTTTGTACGTCCGGTGGATTTACCGCTGGTGGGAAAAGGAGAAAACGTAATGTTTTTGTTTGATGGCTTCCCTGCCATTGTATTCAGCGGCTGGCCGCAGGCTTCGTCGGGAACCTTTAGTGGTACCATTGTAGCCGTAGAGAAAAACGTGAGCATCAACGGAAAGTTCAGGGTGCTGGTAGCCGAAGATCCTGCAAAAAAACCCTGGCCGAAAGAACTGAAGATGGGCACTGGTGCCAATGGCCTTGCCCTGTTAAACGATGTACCGGTGTGGTACGAACTCTGGCGCAACATCAACTCTTTTCCACCGGATTATTACACGCCAAAAAATGAAAACAAAACAA
>DASQMG010000133.1:0-6292 GCA_035645595.1 Flavisolibacter sp.
CGGTAGTGGTTTCGTAACTCAAAATGCTGCGACAGATAGGCAATGCCCGGGTGTCCCGGCAACAGTCTTTCTTCGGGTCCTTTTACAATTGTGCCTTCAAATAAAATCGTTCCGCTTGTAAGTTGTACCAACCCAGCTATTAGCTTTAGCAACGTAGTTTTGCCGGAGCCCGTAGCGCCTGCAATGGCAATTTTTTGAAATTGTTGCTGGGTAAAGCTGACTTCTTTTACTGCAGGTTCCTCTTCTTCCGATCTGCTTACGCCCGATACTTCTAACAAAGTCATAGCCGGCACTTTTATTTAATAAACCACTCCTTTTTACTCACCTTAATCTTCTGCAACCGTTCAAAAATAGACTATCGAAACCTGACTCCAATTTTTGTATTCCAGAGCTTATCAACATATTTGAAAGAGCCTGCCACAAATAACAAAAGCCACTTTCTAAGTGGCCAATGAGTAAAATTTAGCTGTATGTCCTTATCCCTCCAAAGCTTTTTCCGGTACCCAACCTTCCTTGTCGCCTGATCGAACAAAGGCATACCCGTTAAAATAGCCAAAAACCGATATTGAGGTACGGGGTTCAATGGAACCATTAGAGGGTGCTTGTACATCGGGAGTAGTAAACACAGGCGTAAGCGCAACTGCATTAATTTTTTTCAACGGCTGTACTGCTGGCTGCACTACAGCAAGTGAAGGCTGTACCAGCCTGCCATCAGGCAGTTCTGCAATGTACCCTTTCGATGTAATGGCAATTGCTACCAGAATGGTGCTTTTTTTCATTAAGACATCAAACGATTGATAGCCTTTTACTAAACGCAAATGAGTGGTCAATTTTTTTGTCCCGATTGCCGGTGCTGTTTTTATTTGCCGGTTTACAAAAGGGTAGGGGTCAACAGCACCACCATAACCATAGATGCCAAAATGCAGGTGGGCCGGTGTATACCTTGCGTTACCGGTATTACCTACCAGGCCTATCGTATCGCCTTTCTTAACGCTCTGGCCTTCCTGCACCAGTTGTTCATCGAGGTGTGCGTAGTATAATGTAAAGTTCTGATTTTCGGGTCTGAGCCATATGGTTTTGCCGCCAATGCCCCCCTCGCGTACTCCGGTCACGTAACCATCGGATGCAGCAATGGCAGGTGTGCGTTTTGCTGCGAATATGTCAATGCCTTCATGGCTTCGTTTACCACCATCACGATCAGCACCCCAAAAACTTCCTACGCTCCCTTTACTGCCAGCTATAGGAAAGCCAAGTGATGGGCCGACAGCAACAGATAAATGATACGTTCCGGAATGAAATAGCTGCGGCTGAAGCTTTAAAAGGTAAGTGCCCGCTTCGGCAACGTCATAAGTAAAGTCGGTAATGGTCGTATCAGCAGCATATAAGAGGGTTGTGCTGCCGTTTACATCCTTCTTATAGAGTTCAGCATACAAAGCAAAATTTACAGCCGCTGTTTTAGTAAGCGTGAAAATTAGCCGTTCGCCGCGTTTGGCTGTAAAGTCTAATCCTAATGCCCGTGGTTTATCTATTGGAAAATTACCAATATGCCGGTAGGGCAGGGAAATGGGCTGGGGTCTTAGTAAGGCCGCGTCGGAAGCTGCAAGCCATTGACGACCCTCCGGTGTTTTCTCCAGGCCACTTTCCTCAAGCTTATCCTCGTACTTCTCGTGCGGCGTTTTTTTACTAAAAATTGTGTTTGAAGCGGAGCTGCAGGAAGCAAGAAAAATCGCTGCTAACAGTATAGATGTTATTGATTTCTTCATAGTTATTGCACTGCGTGTTTGGCAAATCGAGGGCCGGAAAAGGTGAAGAAAATATTAAGGATTGATAAGAAGACTTGAAGGTTTTTAACGGACCGACCACAACCATTCCTAGGAGTTAGGCCTTCTTGTCTCTTTAATTGACTTTTAACTTGTTTCCCGGAGAGCCAAGATTTCGTAAACATTTCTTTAACGAATTTGCTTAACTTGTAAAATTATTGTAATAATTAAAAATTTTTAAACACACACCAAATGAAGAAACTTTTATTAGGCTTTGTAAGTGCAAGTTTGTTTTTTGCTTCCTGTAAAAAATCGGACAGAGCAATTATAGAAACTCCCGATGATGAAACTATTACCGTGGCATCTGGCCGTAAATGTGCATCCCAGGAAGTATTGGAAGAGCAATTAAAAACAGACCCAAAACGAGCAAGAAATTTGGAAGAGTTGGAAAGAAAAACGGAACTTTTTGCTGCCAGAGACCAAAGCCAGTTTAGAACCGCTGGTATACTTTATGTACCTGTCGTTGTAAATGTAGTCCTTTCAACTAACAGCCGGGTTACAGATGCACAGATTCAATCTCAGCTTGATGTTTTAACAGACGATTTCAATAAAGCAAATACTGAGCTTAGCAGGACAAACTTGTATTTGGCAGGTTATCCTTTGGCCGATGTTGCCAACTGCCAAGTGGAGTTTTATATTGAAAACTGGACAAATGACGTAAACCGTAAAGAAACAACATTAGCATTCGGAAGCAATGATGCGGTGAAGCGTACTTCATCCGGCGGATTGGACCCTGAATCACCCACTACCAAGATGAACATGTGGGTTTGTGACTTAAGCAGTGGTTTGTTAGGGTATGCCCAGTTTCCGGGGGGGCCAGCGGCAACCGATGGTGTGGTAATAGACTACCAGGCATTTGGTACAGATGCGGCAACCAGCTATGCAATGTATTCACAGTTTAACTTAGGCCGCACGGCTACGCATGAAGTTGGCCACTGGCTCAACCTCCGTCATATTTGGGGTGATGCCCGTTGCGGTAACGACTTTGTCGGCGATACGCCCGCACATGATGAGTCTAACGGCGGTTGCCCTGCTGTAAACCTTAAAAGTCGTTGTGCCGGTAAGCCATTAGAGCAGTGGATGAACTACATGGATTATACAGATGACAGATGTATGTATATGTTCTCTGCGGGGCAAAAAACAAGAATGGATGCAGCAATTGATGCGTCAAGAGCAGCATACGTTCGCACAACAAGAGGCTAAATAAAAAGAATCTTTTTATGACAAGCTCCGGTGGTTGCCGGAGCTTTTTTGCGCTGTGCATCTACGGCTAATCTCCTTCTGTCTACCTCCTGCATCTTATCTTTGGCGCATGTTAAGAGTTGGTGTATTTGGTACAGGACATTTGGGAAAGTTTCATTTAAACAACTGGAAGGAAATAGATACCGTAGTACTCGCTGGCTTTTTTGACCCCGATGACCACGTTGCTAAGGAAGTAGAAGAAAAATATGGACTTAAGCGTTTTACCAGCGAGGAAGCGTTAATAGAGGCATGCGATGCTATTGATGTTGTAACTCCCACGCAGTACCATTTTGAACTTTGCGAAAAGGCCATTAGAAGAGGAAAGCATGTGTTTGTAGAGAAACCCATGGCAAATACAATCGACGAAGCAAAAGAGTTGGTAAAACTGGTTAAAGAATCAAAGGTGAAATTCCAGGTTGGGCATGTGGAGCGGTTTAACCCTGCGTTTTTAGCGGTACAAGGTTTAAAGCTCAACCCGATGTTTATTGAAGTGCACCGTTTGGCGCAGTTTAACCCAAGAGGTACCGAAGTGAGCGTGATACTGGATTTAATGATCCATGATATCGATGTCATTTTGAGCCTTGTAAAAAGTGAAGTAAAAACAATTTTCGCAAGTGGCGTGGCGGTAATGACGGATACACCGGATATTGCCAATGTGCGGATTGAGTTTAATAATGGCTGCGTGGCTAACCTGACGTCAAGCCGCATCTCTATGAAAAAAATGCGCAAGATGCGGATGTTTCAAAAAGATGCTTACATCGCCATAGACTTCCTGGAAAAGAAAACGGAAGTTATCAAGCTGAAAACAGACGAAGATCACAACGTTTTTGCTTTTGATATCGAAACCCCGAATGGTACCAAAACAATTGCCATCGCCAGCCCCGAGGTGCCGCAGGTAAATGCAATAAAAAAAGAACTGGAGGAATTTGTGTCGGCCATCATGAATAATACGCAGCCCATTGTAAACGAAATTGACGGATACAGGGCCCTGGAGGTGGCGCACCAGATTCTGCAAAAGATCAATTACAACCTTACAGCGTCATAGCCTCATGCCCGTAAAAAAATACATTCCGTCTTTTTGGTATGCGGTGGCTGACTATGTTGCTGCGGCCATAGCATGGGCACTTTTTTATTTTATACGCAAAAAAATTTTAGGTGAAGCGTTTAGCATTGATTATAACTTTTGGCTTGGAACGTTTTTCATCCCTGTTGGATGGCTGGTACTATATAGCTTAATCGGAAGCTATCATTCCATTTACAAAAAATCGAGGCTCTCCGAAATTACCAAAGCATTTATCTGTGCCATACTTGGCTGTACCCTGTTGTTTTTTTTATTCCTGTTGGATGATGTAACAACAACTTACAGTTATTACTACACCGGTTTAGCCGTTTTGTTTGCGTTGCATCTCTCATTTACCGTTTTGTTCAGGCTGGCTATACTGGCAAAGGCGAAACAGCAGTTGATGGCAAAAACAATTCAATTCAGCGCAGTACTTATTGGCACTCCTGGCCAGGTTCAACACCTATACAAAGAAGCGAAAAATAGTTTAGCAGAGGAAGGATACAGGGTTGCGGGATTTATTCAAACTACAAACGAAAAAGGAACGCCACAGAGAGAAATGCAATTGCTCGGTGCTGTTGGTGAATTGGAATCTTTAATAGACAGGCATGGGATTGAACTGGTGGTTTTAGCTATTGATAAAAAGGAACAGCCTTTATTGGAAACACTCCTTATCCGTCTGTCGGAAAAGGATGTTGCGATAAAGATTAAAGCTGATACCCTCGATATTTTAGCAGGCTCAGTGAGAACAAGTAACGTATTGGGCGCTGTTTTAATTGATTTAAAAACCGGTCTTATGCCGGAGTGGCAACAAAACATTAAACGGGTAGTAGACGTTACAACCGCATTCTTTTCGGCTCTCTTTCTTTCTCCTTTGTTGCTATATGTTGCTTTTAAAGTGAGGCTTTCATCAACAGGCCCCATCATTTATATGCAGGAAAGAATTGGCTACAAGGGCAGGCCCTTTTGTATGTATAAGTTTCGCTCCATGCAGGTAGATGCCGAAAAGGACGGCCCTTCTCTATCTTCTGACAACGATTCCCGCATAACCGCATGGGGTAAAACCATGCGTAAATGGAGGTTGGATGAGTTGCCTCAATTGTGGAATATAATACGGGGCGATATGAGCCTGGTGGGCCCTCGCCCGGAACGTAAATATTATATTGAACAGATTATAACCTTAGCTCCCTACTATAAATATCTGTTGAAAGTAAAGCCGGGGCTTACTTCATGGGGCATGGTGCAATTTGGCTATGCGGAAAATGTTGAGGAGATGGTTAGGCGCAGTAAATATGATTTGGTGTACATAGAAAATATTTCGTTGCTGCTTGATTTCAAAATTATGCTGCACACGCTTCGGATTATCTTTTCGGGAAAGGGTAAGTAGCTTTACGCCCAGAGCTCCTCTACACTAAAGAAGGACCTGAGGCTGAGGGTTATACCGCCAGGTTGCTATATTTGCCCCCATGTTTAGCAACTACGCCTTCACCGCTTCCGAACGCTTTCTACGATACGTACAAATAGACACGCAGAGCAACCCGCTTTCAGATACTCAGCCTACAACCGAAAAGCAAAAAGACCTTTCCCGCATTTTAGTGGAAGAGTTAAAAACAATGGGTATCGAAGATGCCGCTATGGATGAGTGGGGTTATGTGTACGCAACCATTCCCGCCAACACCAGTAAAAATGTTCCTGTTATATGTTTTTGTGCGCATGTTGATACAGCCCCGGATGCAAGCGGCACAAACGTAAAACCTATCTTACATAAAGGTTACGCCGGTACTGATATAACCTTACCCGATGATACAGCACAAGTACTTCGCAAAGCAGATTTTCCTTACTTGGAAAAGTTGCTTGGTCATGATATTATTACAGCAAGCGGCACCACGCTTTTAGGTTCCGATGATAAAGCAGGCGTAGCAGAGATTATGGACGCCGCTAATTATTTAATGACACATCCGGGCGTAAAGCATGGCATTGTAAAAATCCTTTTTACGCCAGACGAAGAGGTGGGAAAGGGTACGGTAAAAATAGATATGCAAAAGCTGGGCGCTCAATACGGCTACACATTAGATGGTGGAGAGGCGGGTTCGCTGGAAGATGAAACTTTTAGTGCCGATGGGGTAACTGTAACCATTCATGGCGTGATTACGCACCCTGGTTATGCAAA
>DASQMG010000134.1:0-3856 GCA_035645595.1 Flavisolibacter sp.
CCAAATTTGTCCATAGGCATACGGGCTGTGAAATTTCCACCACGTACTTCCGACAATACGCGCAGGAGTTCTTTATTATCAAGTTCATCTTCTGATGCAGCCGTAACAAGGGTTTTTTTAGATTTTCCGTTGGATTTCTTAATGGATTCCGGCGAAGCTTCGAGTCCATCCAATACGGCAGAAACAGGTGCAGAATCAGCACCATTAGCGTTATTTTTTTTAGTACTCATAGTTAAGATGAATTGAGTGAATCAAACGTACATAAAAACATTTAAAAAAGATTAGCGTAAAATGTCCGCAAGTGCTTTCCGCATGTGCAAAGCTTACTAACCGCAGGTTCACTTCCATGAAGAAATCTGGAAAAAAAGCACGTACTTTAAGCTGTTTTTAACCCCACACTCTTGCAACAAAACATACCCGATACCGACAGCGTAAATGGCCGTATTATTTTTTTGGCCGAGGATGATATTGACGACCAGGAATTTTTAAAAGATGCACTTCTTTCCATTGACCCTTATATTGACTTTGTCGCTTTTTCCAGCGGGCTTAAATTCATCAACAACATCTCGCAATTAGATGCTGCATCGCTTCCCGGCCTCATTATCCTGGATTATAATATTCCTGAAATAAACGGGGCTGAGATTCTAAAGCAGCTACAGGAAAATGTTCGTTATGCTGCCATACCTAAAATTGTATGGAGCACTTCTGACTCTGAATTATACCGGCAAAACTGTCTTAAGTATGGTGCCATCACTTACTTTGTAAAGCCATCCAGCATGAACGGCATTCAGGAGATGGCCAGGCGGATGCTAAATTTCTTCCCCGCCTAAATAAAAGCTTTGCCAGGTATTTTGTCCGGTATCTTTCTGAAAATTAACGCAGGTTATTTTTGCCGCAAACAGTAAATTTGCTGTAATGAGAAGCGCAACAGATACCGAGGTGTTACTAATGGAAGAAGTGCTGACAAAAACCACCTCTCCCTTCCAGATAATTGTTTGGAACGATGATGTAAACACATTTGAGTGGGTGATTGAAACCCTTGTGGAAGTTTGCGGCCATAGCTATGAACAGGCCGAACAATGTGCGTTTATTATTCACAACAGCGGTAAGTATGCAGTTAAAAACGGCACGTACGACGACCTGCGACCTATGTGCGATGCTATATTGGACCGCGGCATCAGTGCAACGCTGGAAGTAACCGCCTGAGCTTCTTATTTCCCCGCTAATGCCACGTGTCTGTTTCGACGAAAATAAATTCTCCTTCGCTCCGGTTGAAGAAGCAGATGAAGAAGGCCTGCTGCTTATTGGAGGAAAAGTGACCCCCGCAAGGGTACTGGAGGGATACCAAAAAGGTGTTTTCCCGTGGTATAGCGATGAAGAGCTGCCATTATGGTGGAGCCCGGATCCACGTTTTGTTTTATTCCCTGATGAAATGCATGTGAGCCGAAGCATGGAAAAGGCCCTCTTGAAAAGTATTTTTGAATTTAAAACAGATACAGCTTTCGAAGATGTAATGAACGCCTGTGCCACGGTGGAGAGGCAGGGTCAATACGGAACCTGGATAAACGCCGAAATGAAAAAGGCTTATACCGAATTGTTTTACAAAGGCTATGGGCATTGCGCTGAGGCATGGGAGAATGGGCGTTTGGTAGGCGGTATGTATGGAATCCGGCTTGGTAACGTGTTTTTTGGTGAAAGCATGTTTCATAAAGTTACCAATGCCTCCAAGTTTGTATTTATAAAATTTGTGAGGCAACTTAAAAGAGAAGGCGTTCAGTTAATGGACTGTCAGGTTCATACCAGTCATGTGGAAAGTTTGGGGGCAAGGTTAATAGAACGGAAAGAATATTTATCTCTCCTTCAAAAATTTTTGACTTGACCAGACAAGGAAGCAGAACCTACACCAAAGGAACCTCTGTGCAAGAGTTGCCGTTAACCATAGTCTGCCCACTTATTTTCTTAAAACCGCGTACCCAAATAATGGGGCAGCATATTGCGCCAGGTATCCCAATCGTGTTTCCATTCGCTACCCCAGATATCTAATTCATAATTTATCCCTTTGCTGTATAATATAGAAGCAAAGCTGCGGCTGGCGTTAGGATCTTCGTAGTCACCACTGCCGCTAAAGAGATGAATATGGTTGCTCCTGCGTATTTGCTCTAACACATCGTGATTTGTTAGGTTAGGCATATAATGCTGAGGGCTGTTAAAGTACACATCATCATCAAACTGGCCTTTGCTATACTCGGTCAGGTCATATACGCCACTCATGGCAATTACGCCGTTGATTAAGTCCGGGCGTTTCAAAAATAAGTTCATACTATGCAGAGCTCCAAATGATGCACCGCTGATAATAATAGGTGTATCGTAGCCAGAAGTTGTTTTAATAAAAGGTATTACTTCATCGTAGATGTAGTAATTGAACTGGTTGTGCACCCAGGTTTTGTGTTGTGGGTGCGCATTATTATTAAGCCAGCTTTCACTGTTAATGCTATTAACTGAGTAAACCTTAACCTTGCCAGCATCAATAAAAGGACGAATGGCGTCAATCAATTGAAACCTTTCATATTCCAGGTAATCAGCCGCAGCAGTTGGCACTAATAAAAGAGCAAAACCATAATGACCATAAACCGCAACCGGCATCTCTTTCCCTAAGCGTTGACTGTACCACGAGGTTATATTTTTTTCCATTCTTTTTAACTTGTTGTTTAGTTTATAGGCAAAAAACGTTTCGGCTTAAAGATAAAGTGCAATTTCGTTCATAATTGAAATGGCAAGGGGAAACACCTATTTAGTGAAAATTTATTATATAAGAAGGAGGCTGGCACATGGAAACCCTTATTTTCATCCGTTTTTAGCCACTTCTATTGTTTAACATGAATCACCAAACGGCCATTGTTAGCACAACTGTCCATTTTCCACGGGAAGAGCTTTTGGAGCTAATGTTAGATAATACCGAGGATGTTTATGTATTGATCGATAAAGATTTTCTCATTCTCGCTTTTAACAAGGCAGCTTATCAGGGAATTAAACTCTATTATAACCGGGAAATTGCCCCGGGCTTTTGCCTTTTGGACTTAGCGGAATCTGGGCGGCGGGCGGTTTTAATAAAACTGTTTGCCGAAGTTTTAAAAGGCGCTCCCCATAAAACCGAAACGGCTTTCATAGTCGAAGGCGGTAGTAAAGTTTACTATGAAAATTCTTTTGCTCCTGCATACGACGGTCGCGGGAATATTGTAGGTATAGTGGCCCGTGCCACTAATATTACTGAAAAGAAAAAAACAGAAAATCGCATTCTGGAGTCCGAAGAGCGTTTGCGTTTTGCTTTAGAAGCCACTAACCAGGGAGCCTGGGACTGGAACATGCAGACGGATGAAGTCATTTATTCAAGCTCGTATAAAAAAATGTATGGCTTTACAGATGACTTAAAAAACCATATATCAGAATGGGAGTCGAGAGTACACCCTGAAGACAAGCAACGGTTAAAAAACGCAGTTTCCGAGCACGTTCAGTCAGAAGATGTTTATTATGAAAGTACGTATCGCCTGCAGATGAAAAACGGAGACTATAAATGGATAATGGCCCGGGGAAAGCTCATTAGCAAGGATGACGAAGGCAGGCCCTTGCGCATGATTGGTACCCATACTGATATATCGGAAAGGGTGGAAACCCAGGAAAAGCTAAACACCGCGGTTGAAAGGTTTGCTTATGCCGCGAAAGCCACCGGCCAGGCATTGTGGGAGTGGAACGCAGTTACCGGGGAGGCTTATATCAGCACAAGCTTTACGGCATTGTTTGGATGGGTGACCGATGAAAATCATTATTTTGAGCAATGGCACAACTACATTCATCCAGA
>DASQMG010000135.1:0-35716 GCA_035645595.1 Flavisolibacter sp.
TCCAAACGATGCAGTGCATCTTCAACAAAATAAAAAAGCTCCGCATTAGGTTCGGGTTGCTTCAGGCATTTTGTAACCAGTTCTATCATAAAAAGTGCAACGGCATTTTTACGAACGTTCGATAAAACATGCTGGTACAAAAACTCCCACCTATACTCCTTTAATCGTTGAAGATTGCTAAATTCATTTTGGTAGGCCACCAAATCTAACAGGGAAGCAGGTTGAAATAACGAGGCTTTTGATGCGCCTTTTTTTTGGGTGGTACGAACACCATTTACTAAATAGGATTGTACGCCAAATACCTCCGTAAACATGGTAACCACCAACGAGGTTTCTCCATATTTTATGGAGCGAAGAACAATGCCTTTTGTTTTTGCGATCATTGGAAACGTTTACAAGTTTACAAGGTAAGCGTGTTATTATTAACTACTAGCACGTGATGTTAGAAACGGCTGTTTGCGTGAGGGATAGAAGCGAAAATCTTTTGAAGCATTGTATGCAGGGCAAAAAAGATTGAAGCGAATAGCCCGGCCCGCGGCTTTGTGAAGGACACGCCCCACTAATTATTTTCACTATGCCGACTGTGAACTAGTTGCTCACCATCACAATCCTGGCTACCACTTTTTCCCCCTTTGCTTCATCAATTGCCAGCACAAGATATACGCCGGTAGCGGCTTTTGTCCCTTTATAATCCCTGCCGTTCCATACAGCCTGGCCACCTAAAGAACGGGTTTGATAAACCAGCCTCCCATTGCTTTCAGTGATTTTTACTATGCTGTTTTCGGGTAGTCCTTTTATTCCAATCATTCCGGCAAAAGCTGGAGGTACGGGGTTTGGGTAAACTAAAACACTGGTTTTAGTCTCCTCGTATTCGGTAGCAGTGCCTCTATATGAAATCAATCCCTTCGCAGTAGCAATAAATACCTCTCCCGTGCTGCCATCAATGGCAATACGTTTTGCATCATTACTCGGGAGGGGACTATTTTGTTCGGTATAATTAGAGAGTACGCCATCGCCGTCTTTACTTATTAACCAAACACCGCTTGATGTAGCCACCCATTTTCTATCGGCGCCGTCAACCGCTATGCTTCGCACTTCCTGGCCTTTGAAAAGAAAGTTAGCAAAGCTGCCTTCTTTAATAACAGGCAGTATTGCGTCGCAGGTTGTAGTAAATGCTTCCCTGGGACATTGAACTACCGCAATCCCATCGCTTGTCCCTATCCAAATAAAACCGCTTTTATCCTTGGCTAAACAATGCACTTCATTAGAAGGCAGCCCGCCTAAACCCGTGCCGGCCCTGTAAATTTTCCATTTATCATCTGCCGGGTTGGCCAGGCTGCCTTCATTAAAAACAATTACCCCATTACCCAATGGCGACTGTATCCATTTCTGCCCTGCATCATCAATTACGATCTGTGCAGCGGCATTTTCACTTAAGAAAAAAGGTGCCGTGAATGATTGCCAGGTATTATCAGCCTTTAAAACATGCAGTTGGCGGGTTGAACCAAAATTGGCTACCCATAAATTGGCCTCCTTATCAAATGCCAAGCCTGCAACGCGGTAACTTCCAGGGTCACCAACGGTTGGGCCGATAGGGGAGTTTTGCTTAAAAATTTTTAGTTGATTACTATTGCTGATATGCAATAAGCCGCCGCCAAACGAACCTGCCCATGCTGTGTTATCTCTTGGATCAATAGCGATGGTTAGAAAGTCTAACAGGGTATCTAATTGCGGATGGTTATATTGATTAAAGGCACTCCACGTGCCATCTTCGAGGCTAAAAATTCCACTGCGGTTGTACTGGTAATTCCATGAGCTGTTCACGCTGCCGCCTGTAGTCCATAGTATATTATTTCGCACGGCCATCTCTCCGAGAACAATATCCTGCGGCGAATTTAATTTGTACGATTCAATACCAGTTAGCGTTGCCTGGGAGAGACCTCCAAATAGATCAGCGATCCAATAATCAGTACCAACAGCAATACCTTTTTTAGGGAAAGAAATAATCCCGGGCTGTTGAATCGTTCTTTGAACAAGGCCTGTCTCACCCAACACTATTACCTGCGACGCACCGCTTGTTTGCCGTTGTGTAATAACAAGTTTGCCGCCCGAAACATTCATAGATACAACCGGCCACCCGTTAGCAAAAAACAGGTTCCATGTCCCGCTATTTTCTACAAATAAGGAATCGTTTTGAAGAGCAATAATTTTATTTTGAAAAAAGACCACCCCTTTGGCTGGCGAAGCGGCCAAGCCGTTGCTACCTGAAAGATTTTGCCATGCCCTGAAGTCGGCAGGGTTAGCCGTTGTTACCGCCGTTCGTTTCAAACCTTCTTCTGTAGCGGCATAAAGGAAAGTAGTTGTTTTTGTGAAGCCATTACTCTTAACATAGCCACCACCTGCACCGATAAACCAGGAGTCTTTCACTTCATACTTTGCGGCATCTAAAACAATGATTCCTATGCCTGTTGATAAATAGCAGCGCTCACCATCGGGATAGATAGCGTAAATATTTTTATCGCCTGCGATAGTAGAGCGTTTAATATCCGGTATGTTGTTAATGCCTTTTAAATCCAATACATCAACGTTGCTATTGTTGTAAGCCACAAACAATTTTTTAGAAATAGCATCATAGCTTATAGCGCTCACGCCGGTTTCACTTAGTCCTGAAACGGTGCTGAAGCGTTCAATTTCTTTTGTTTCAATATCTACGCTAAACAAACTGTAGGGCGTAGCGGCGTATATTTTACTATTTGATGCTGTAATGTCAATAGCGCCCTGGTAAGGTAAATGCTCTCTCCATAAACCAATAGCAGGAAAGGTGTTTTGTGCAGCGGCGCTGACAGATAGGAGTAAAAAAATCACAAGGCTCTTCACCTTTCAAATATAGCTAGCTAAGAGATTAAAAGAGAAAAGGAGGAAGAGTGAAATGCACGAAAGTTATTGTTTTAATATAAAACATTGTGATGAGTAAAAAGAATTTTTGACGTATGATATAAAATCTTATTCCGCCTTTTCTCTTTTTGTTTTCTCATAGCATTGCCTTTCTTTGCCTCATGTGGAAATCGCTTGCCATCGCTATTCTTCGCTACAGGTATTTTTTTCTTGCTTTGTTGCTAGTCCTCACTATTTTTTTCGGTTACCAGGCAAGCAAAGTAAAGCTGGGGTATGAGTTTACCAGGGCGATTCCTATAGATAATCCAAAATACATGGCGCTGGAAAGGTTTAAAAAAACCTTTGGTGAAAACGGCGGTTTGATGGTGATAGCAGTACAAACGCCTCGGTTTTTTGATGCTACGTTTTTTAATAATTACACACAGCTGATCCGCGACTTAAAAGGCGTGCATGGTATAGAAAGCATTCTTTCTGTACCGGCTGCAGTCAATTTGGTGCGGGCCGAAAACTCGGAAAAGTTAGAAGCAATTCCTGTTTTTAAAGACACTATTCTAACACAGCAACAGGTAGACAGCGGTAGAGCTGTATTTCTGAATCTTCCTTTTTATCATGGCCTGTTATACAATGCTGAAACGGCCAGCTGGCTGATGGCTGCCACGGTAAACAATGTCATTTTCAACTCCCCGGAAAGAACGGAAGTAATAGCAAACGTTCTAAGAATAACCGATGCTTTCCAGGTGGCACAAAAGATTCAATTACGTATGAGCGGCCTGCCACTCATACGTACGGTTGTCTCGGACAGAATAAAGGCTGAAATGAAGTTCTTTTTGATCGCATCTGTGATTTTGTCCGCGCTTATTTTATTGCTTTTTTTTCGTTCGATAAGTACAATGTTACTATCGTTAGTGGTGGTTGGTATTGGTGTTGTTTGGAGCGTGGGTTTTGTACATATTTTCGGCTATAAGCTTTCAATACTAACAGCCTTAATTCCACCGCTAATAATTGTTATCGGCATACCTAACTGTATTTATTTTTTAAATAAATATCATAGTACTTATAGGGAAACCGGCAATAAGCGGGAAGCTATAATTGCCATGATCAATAAAATGGGGATCGTTACCCTGTTTTGCAATATTGCTGCGGCCATTGGCTTTGCCGTTTTCGCCCTTACAAAAAGTGCTATACTTAAAGAGTTTGGTGTGGTAGCAGGTATCAATATCATGCTGTTATTTTTTATTTCTTTACTCCTGATCCCAATTGTTTTAAACGCATTGCCAGCTCCTAAGCCCCGCCATACAAAATACCTGGACAGCCCACGGCTGCAGCGCTGGCTTAACAAGATGGAGCGTTGGTCGCTTAGCCATCGCCAGGCTATATTTGGTATAACAGCCATTGTTTTAGCCATATCGGTTGCCGGTATTTTGCGCCTGAAAAGTGTAGGTTATATTGTAGATGACATACCTAAAGAAGATAAGATTTACACCGATCTTAAGTTCTTTGAACAAAATTTTGGTGGTGTAATGCCATTGGAGATTGTAGTGGATACGAAGAAGAGAAGGGGTGCGGTTAATCTTAGTACTTTAACAAAAATCGATTCGCTGGCACAGGCCCTTTCTTTAAAAAACTACATTGGCAAGCCACTTACAGTAACCGAAGGATTAAAATTTGCAAAGCAGGCCTTTTTTGAAGGCGACAGCACCTTTTATGCAATGCCGGGTGAAAATGATTTGATAGCCCTGCGTCCCTACCTGTCACAAACTACTGATACATCATCAGGCAAAGACTCAGCCGGCGGGAAGGCTTCTTTTACCAGGATGGTTTCATCGTTTATGGATAAGGACCGGCGCCAGGCCCGCATCTCGGTGAATATGAAAGATATTGGATCAGAGCAATTGCCCTTTATTTTAGATAGTATCCAGACAATTGCCGAAGCCATTTTTAATAACGATAGTATAGAGGCACTAACTGCTACTGCAATTGTAAAGGAAGAGCATAAAGAAGACTCGCTATGGGGCAAACGCAAATTCGATATTGAATTAACCGGTGGTTCGGTTACTTTTTTGGAAGGGTCACGGTTTATCATAAACGGGTTAAAAGAAAGCATCTTCTGGGCGTTTTTGCTTATCACCTTATGCATGTTATACTTATTTCGCTCCTTCCGGGTTTTGCTTTGCTCTCTCATACCGAACATAATTCCGTTGGTTATCACTGCCGGCATTATGGGCTGGGCAGGCGTACCGCTTAAACCTTCAACCGTACTTATTTTTAGTGTGGCTTTAGGCATAGCTATTGATATAACCATTCGCTTTTTAGTCAATTATAAGCAGCAACTGAAAGACAATGGCTATGATACAACCAAAACCGTTATTGAAACCATTCATACCACCGGCATCAGCATTATCTACACTTCTATTGTATTAACGGCCGGCTTTGTTATTTTCTATTTCAGTGGCTTTGGCGGTACCAAGGCTTTAGGCTGGCTTACTTCTGTAACCCTGATTACTGCTACGGTAGCAAATCTTGTTTTATTGCCTGCTTTATTGCTGACCTTCTTCCGAGGAAAAAAGGATAAACGGTAAGCGAAATATTTGTAGGCAGCTTTTTTTAACGCACACTTGTCTTTTTAGTTGTCTATCCTTTATATTAGCGGTTCGTTTATCCAGCTTACCCTTAGAAAGCTCACGCAATGCTTTTTCTTTTTTTTACTTAAATAGACACATGCACATGAGAAAATTTCTACTCCTAAGCTTTATGCTTATGCTGGCCGGACTTACGTCCTGGGCGCAGCGAACAGTTACAGGCAGGGTGACGGATGCCACTGGAGCACCGGTGCCAAACGCTTCGGTACAAGTACAAAACACAACAGTAGGAACAGTAAGCAGGAACGATGGATCCTTTTCACTAAATGTTCCTGCCAATGGCCGTACACTGGTAATTTCTGCTGTTGGGATGACCACACAGGAATTGGCTATTGGCACACAATCTACTTTTGCAATTTCTCTCAGGCCGGGTGCTGAGCAGAATATGCAGGAAGTAGTGGTAGTAGGTTATGGTACGCAAAGGAGAAGGGATGTAACCGCATCTATTTCCAGTATTGGTGCCAATAAAATAAAAGATATCCCAGTGCAAAGTTTTGAGCAGGCACTGGCTGGCAAGGCGGCCGGGTTAAATATTACTATACCTAATGGTGTTTTAAACAATCCACCCGTAGTACGTATTCGCGGGGCTAACTCAATCACCGGTTCTACCTTTCCTTTAGTGGTAGTTGATGGGGTTCCCGTTTTTACCGGCGATATCTCTACAAACCTTGCTGCTAATAATGTACTCGGCAATATTAACCCAAGCGATATTGAGTCGATAGAAGTGCTCAAAGATGCTGCCGCTACTGCTATTTACGGTAGTCGTGCAGCTAATGGTGTGCTGCTTGTTACAACAAAAAAAGGCCGTTCAGGTAAACCCAGAATTACCTACGAAACCTGGGTAGGGTGGACTAAACCATTTAACATTTTTGAGGTACTTAACGCCAAGCAATATGTAGAAATCAAAAATGAGGGTGTAAGAAATCTTAATGCCGTAGCCGTTGCGGGAGTTCCGGCCGGCGCCCCATTGTTCTTCCTCGATACAATAGGTGGGCAGGTAGTAGATACCAAATGGGCTGATTACGTTTATCAAACCGGGTTTCAGCAAAATCATACGTTTAGTGTCTCAGGCGCTAATCAGGGAACCCGTTATTATTTCAGTGCTAACTACACCAAACAAGAAGGTATTTTGCAAACCAACACCTTCGACAGAAAGCAGATACGAATGAACATTGACCAACAGGTCAACAACTATTTAAAGATCGGAGGAAATTTTAATTTCAGCCGCGGTACGTCGCAATCGCCTAATTCGGGTTCTTTGCCGGGTACTCCATTTTCTACCGCCGGAACGGCACGCCTGGCCTTTGTAACCGCTCCCAATGTATCACCATATGCGGCCGATGGCAGGTATAATATTATTGGTATTGACAACCCGGCCCAGCGTAACTCATTCAACCAGGTTGGCCGTAACCGTAACCTAGATCGTTCTGGATTTTACAATCCTGTACTGGTAAGAGACCTGAACCTTATTACTTCGCAAAGCGACCAGCTTTTGGGCGATATTAATGCAGAAGTGAGAATTTTAAAAGGGTTAACCTTCCGTACCCAATACGGCGTTAACTGGCAAACCGTAGAGGACAAAACTTTCTACAACAGTATTCATGGAGATGGAATTCAAACTGTAGCTGTTACCGATGACGGAACAGCCTTTAACTCAACCGGTAAGTTTAATACTACAAATTTTCAGAATTATTTTACGTATGATCTTAGCCTGAATAATATACATAATGTCAATGTCCTCCTGGGATCGGAGGAGCAAACAACCAAAGTGGACAGATGGAGTGCTCAACGTTCTGGTTTATCTGATGTATTCTTCAATGAGTTTCAAGGCAACTTCACTATTAATGATAACCCACCACAAAATTCCCTTACCGAAAATTATCTGCTTTCCTTTTTCGGCCGCGTTAATTACAACTTCAAAAATCGCTATTATTTGAGTGGAAACATTCGCAGGGATGGGTATTCGGCTTATGCGGAAGGCAAGAAATGGGGCACATTCGGCGGCGGCTCTATTGGCTGGAATATTTCCGATGAGGCTTTTTGGCAGGGTAATTTTTTAAAGAAAGTGAATTCTTTACGCTTGCGTGCCAGTTATGGTAAACTAGGTAATATCACCAGCGTGGGCAATTTTGCCGCCCTTTCTACATTTAGCTCCGGACAATATGGAATTGGGTATCCAACCCTTTTCTTCTCCCAGGCAGGCAACCGCGATTTGAAATGGGAAAATAGTGCAAAAACAGATGTAGGATTACAGTTTGGCTTATTTAATGATCGCCTTACCGGTGACATTGCTTATTATAATACTGACCTAAGCGATTTGATTATTAATGTGCCTACTCCTCCCTCTATGGGTATTCCCGGAAACAGTATTGCAGCTAATGCCGCATCTATGTATAACAGGGGGATTGAGTTAAACCTTACCGGACGTATTTTTCAAAATAAAAACTTTAGCTGGACAGCCACTTTTAATTTGACAACACAAAAGAACCGGGTAACTGCTCTTGCTACCGGAGTACCTGAGATCGTTGGTACTTCACAACTTGAACGTACAAATATTACAAGGGTAGGAGCTTCCATAGGTAGTTTTTTTGTAGTACGCACCAATGGTGTTGATGCTGCAACAGGCCGCCGCATATTTTTGGATGCGAAAGGCCAGGAAGTATTATTTAATTTTGCCGACCCTGTTGCTACAAGGTATCGTTACCGCGATGGAACCACTGCCCCTTCGATTGATTTGGGACGTGACGGCGTTATTGCCGGTAATGCCCTGCCAACCGTGTATGGCGGGTTAATTAATAATTTTTCCTTTAGTGGATTTGACCTGACGGTGGATGCCATTTATAGCTATGGAAATAAGGTATATTTCGGTTCCAGGGCTGGCCTGCTTGACCAACGCTTTTGGAACAGCGGCACGGAGATATTGAACCGCTGGCAAAAACCAAATGATCAGACCAATATACCCCGTGTAGTTTATAATGATAATATTTCAAATGGTTCGTCATTCCCGCTAGATGTTAATTTATTTGATGGCAGTTTTATCAAGATCAGGAACATCAGTCTTGGTTATACAATCCCAAGCCGTATTATCGAGAGGGCTAAAATTTCCAGCGTTCGCATTTACGGACAAGTATTCAATGCATTTCTGATAACAAACTACCCTGGTGCAGACCCTGAAATTTCTGTGAATGGTAACTCGGCCCTCACTCCCGGAGTTGACCGTAACTCCATCGGACAGGCACGAACATTTACAGTAGGGCTAAACATTGGTTTCTAATTAAAAAATTCAATTATGAAAATTATTCGCAATAACATTTTTGTTCTCACTGCAGCTGCCATGCTTTTTGCCTTGGTGTTTTCGGGCTGTAAAAAAGAAAAATTAAGTCCTATCCCACAAACGGTTCTCTCTGACGCTGTGGCGTTCGCTACGCCTGAAAGGGTGCAGCAGCAGGTGTTTGGTGTGTATGCAGCGGTAAAAAGCGGCCAGTTTTTAGGGGGCCGTGCTATTGTTTACCAAGATGTACGTGGTGAGGATTGGATAAACATTACCGGTAATGGCGTAACAGCCGTAGGCGTATGGAACTTCTCAATTGTTTCATCCGACAACCAGGTGGAAAACATGTGGTCTGCAGGTTATGCAGCCATCAACAGGGCCAATGTAGTACTGGAAGGAATTGAGACTAACATTAATGCCATACCAGCTACCCTCGCTAATCAATACCGCGGCGAGGTTCGTTTTTTACGTGCCTTATGTTATTTCAATCTGGTGAACTTGTATGGCCGTAGGCCCTTTGCAGCTGATAATGGCGCCAGCCCTGGAGTTCCATTGCGTTTAACGGCAAGCCGCAGCAACGTAGGGTCTGATCTTGCCCGATCTACAGTAGGCGAAGTGTACAATCAAATTCTATCTGATTTGACTTTTGCCGAACAAAATGCTCCTTTGAATTATGCCGGTGGAGATTCTGTAGTAACAAGAGTGCATCGCAATGCTGCCATAGCTTTTAAAACACGGGTGTATTTAAATATGGCTCGTTATGCGGACGTAATAACTGAAGCAAATAAAATTGTTCCTGCTGCTCCACCATTTGTTGCCGGCAGCGGAAGACCACATGCATTGGCGCCAAATATTCTTACCGTTTTTAGGTCCAGTTATACGAATGCGGAAAGTATTTTTAGTTTGCCTATGAGTCAGAACAGTGCACCGGGAACTCAAAATGGACTGGCCCTTTATCATAATGCAGAATTTGCTCTGAATACCGGCCCGGAAGGGATTTTATCAAATCCTCAATTTTCGGCAACCGATGCGCGCCGTACCAACTTTGTAACAGCCACTACACCAGTACGTTATTCCAAGTTTAACGATGATAACAATAACTATGTTCCCATTATCCGTTATTCCGAAGTACTATTGAATTTAGCAGAGGCACTTGCACGGCAGAATACCGGAGTAGACGCCCGTGCGTTGTTACTGTTAAACGCGGTACACGGCCGCTCTGATGCTACGGTGCTTGCTCCTGCTACACAGGCGGCTTTAATTAATGCTATACTCACAGAGCGCAGAATTGAATTTTTAGGTGAAGGGCTACGAGGATTGGATATTATGAGAACATCACAGGCTTTCCCGGCTAAAGGTTCTGTTAGTGGCGTACCAACCAGTTCCCTTTCTTATGTTTGGCCAATTCCGGCAAGCGAGCTTTTATATAATAAAGCGATGACAGCAAATCAATAAGCTCTTAAATAGTAGGAAATATAAATTTGTCGGAGCTAATAAATTTTATAAAAGGGTTGTTTAATTTTTTAAACAACCCTTTTTATGTACCATTTTCCAATTTTCTTTTCCCTTAAAAATTTTATTTCCATTGAAAAGAAAGTACGAGCCAAGGTGAATTTGCTTTTGCCGTGTGCTTAAATAACAAAGACACGGTAAAAGATTAATCTAAGCAAATCAACTGAATACATTTTTTGAATTCGTATATCGTAAAGAAATGTAGGTAAAAGGGAAAAATTATTTTATACAATGCAGCGATTTGTTAAAAAAATGCGACTTACTTCCTCCTGCATCTCTTAGTTTTGCCCACTTCAAAATGCTTTAATAAAAACACATGAGAAAAATTCTAATCGTCATGCTATCTATGCTGCTATTGAATTTGCAGCTGTTAGCACAAAACAGAACTATTACCGGAACGGTAACAGACGCCAGTGGTGCACCAGTCTCCGGTGCATCGGTAATTATTAAAAACACATCTGTCGGAACAGTAACCAAAACTGATGGCACTTATTCTATCTCTGTGCCAGCCAATGGGCGCATCCTCGTTATCTCTGCTGTTGGGCAACTTACCCAAGAAGTGACAATCGGCAACAAGTCAACAATTACAGTTACCCTGCGAAGCAACGACCAAAATATGCAAGCAGTAGTGGTAACGGGTTACTCGAGGGAACGAAAGTCAACATTTGTGGGAGCGGCAACAACGCTGTCATCAAAAGTTGTTGAAAACGTACCTGTAGCATCGGTTGACCAAATGTTTCAAGGTCGCGTTCCAGGTCTGTTAGCCAACTCTGGCAGCGGACAGCCGGGTGCAAACGCCAACGTTCGGATTCGCGGTACGTCATCTTTGGGCGGACAAACACAACCTTTGTATGTAGTGGACGGAGTGCCTCTGGCGTCAGGAGATCTTGCAACACTCAATCCAAACGATTTTGAATCAGTAACTGTTTTAAAAGATGCAAACGCTTCGGCCCTTTACGGTGCCAGGGGTGGGCTTGGCGTAATTGTGATTACCACAAAGAGAGGCAGGGCCGGACAGACCAATGTTACTTTTAAAAACCAATTTGGATTTACGCAACGGCCGCAGCCGTCGCAATTTAATCAATTTAATTCCCAGCAAATGCTGGAATACGAAGAGTTTGTTGGCGGGTTTGCTAATGGCTTGGTAGCACCCGGTTGGACGTATTCAAAAAAGAACCCCGCATATGCTGGCTTACCAACCACTTCGCCGGCTTCCAATCCGTTTGCGCCATCACAGGGTCGTTATGATTTTCTCCGGGATAGCTTTTCGCGTAATAACCTAAATTATTACGATCTGCTTTTTAGAACGGGTACAACGCGTAATAGCGAAATTAATCTTAGCGGTGGTACAGTTGCCAGTCGCTATTTTGCGTCTTTAGCTAATTTCAGGCAGGAGGGCACCGACCGGAAATCATACATTGACCGCTACACACTACGATTTAATCTGGACAATACAATAGGCAAGTTTACCACCCAGTTAAGTTCACTTGTCAGCTATTCGAAAACTAATTGGAACGAAGGCACCTTCTATGCAAGTAACGGTACGGCCAACCCTTTTGCGATGGTTTGGCGTGCCAAGCCATATGAGAATCCTTACGATCCTAAAACCGACACTCTGCTTTATGGGACTTCGTCGGCCTTGTCGCCTAAAGCATTAGCTAACTTAATTGAGCGTTCAAACAATTCAACTTGGGTAGAAAAGCAAATAAAGGCAAATGCAGGCCTGACTGTTATTTTCAGGCCTATCGCACATTTAACACTGCGCAACACAGTGGGTGTTGACGCTTTGAATGACCAAGGTGAAACCGTAATTAAAGCCGGCACCTTTGTAGGATCAGCCCAGTTGTTCAGCCCCGGTGGGGGGCCTTTAAGTACCAACGGAGCTATACAGCAGGCGGTCACCAACCGCTTACAACTTATCAATACCTCCGGTATCATTTACGCAAACCGCTTTGGCGATAAACACGATATGGAAATCGGCGGTTATTTTGAGGCTGTACGTCAATGGAACAGCGGATTCAACTTTAATCTTTTTCTACTGGATCCCCGGTTGAATACCGGCCAAAATCTGGGGCAACTTCCTGCTTCTGTTAACCCTACTGCACAACAGGGCGGTACGGCAAAATCCGGCTTCGGCATTCGTTCTTTTTTTGCCAACGGCCGTTATACCTTCGACAACAAATACACTCTTTCCGGCAGTGTGCGTAAAGACGGTACCTCGCGAATTATTAATGAAGATAATAGGGAGATCATTTCATGGGCAGCAGGTGCATCTTGGGATGCTCTGAGAGAGGACTTCCTTCGTAATCAATCAATTTTCACAACGCTTCGCCTTAGAGGGAGTTACGGAATTGTTCCTAATATAGGAAGTATACCTGGTGGTACTGCTTATGGCCTAGCACAAACCGGGGCTAACAGTTTCTGGTTCACCACACCGAAATATTTGGGTGCTCAGGAAGTTGGTTTCAACACAGTAAATTTTGCCGGCTCTGGTATTGCCGCATTAGCGCCAACCGTTGCCAACCCCGCTTTGCGAATTGAAAGTGTTGAGAAAGCTAATATTGGTCTTGACCTTGGATTTTTGAAAAACCGGGTTCAGTTGACTGTGGAAGCTTATAGAAACGTTACCAAAGACCTCTTTGTACAACAAACTCTTCCTGCTACTTCCGGATTTTATGGTACGCCATTTAATATCAATGCCGGTTCAATGGAAAATAAGGGGCTTGAATTTGATTTAAGCGTGGATCTGGTAAGGACGATTAATTTTGACGTCAACGTGCGGGCTAACCACGCTATCAATAAAAACAAGATTCTGGACTTAGGCACGGTTACAGAATATCCGTCAGGAACCGCCATCGTAAGAAAGGGACTTCCCGTTGGTTCGCACTACTCATATGCCTACCTCGGTGCCGATCCGGCCACTGGCCGTCCAATCTATAAGCGTGCAGACGGTACGCCTACAACTAATCTTTCAGAGGCGGGGCAATTTGCAGAATTCGGTACACACTTGCCTGTTCACACGGGCGGTTTCTCGGCTACATTCCGCTATAAGCAACTTACCCTTGACGCATTCTTCAGTTATCAATTTGATGTTAGAAGGTATAACAACGTACAGAACTGGGTGACACAGGGTGATTTAACATTTACCGGTGCGGTAACCCAAAGTCAAATTTTGCTGACAGAACAGTGGAGAAAACCCGGCGATGTAAAAATGCTTCAGTCACCTGCTTACAGCCGCCAGTTTACTTCGTATGACATATCCGATGCTAAATTTATGCGTTTCCGCAACCTGAACCTGACGTATAACTTACCGGGCCTGACCATTGGTAAAACGTCTATCATCAAGGGAGCAAGAATTTATGCACAGGCGCAGAATTTAATCATTTGGAGCCCGTGGAGCGGCCTTGATCCTGAGGATAGTGACAACCTTAGCCTGGCTGAGTTCCCGAATCCAAGGGCTGTTGTATTTGGTCTTGATATTAATTTTTAAAAAACAAAAGCGATAATGATGAAGCGAATAAAATTTTTATCGGTACTCTACTTTTTGGTGGCTTTCAGTTCGTGCAAAAAGCTGGTTGAGATACCGGAAACTGATCTTCTTGCCGGCGACCTGGCACTTTCAAACGTGACCTTTGTGGAGCAGGCAATGTTAAGTGCTTACACGCCCCTCTCGCCGGATATGGCAATACTTTTAAACGCAACATTTGCTGATGAAGTGGCCAAAGCGGATTTTTACAACGCTAACTCCACTCATGAATGGCAATATGGGCCAGCAGATGTGGGCCTGCGAGATAACTTTACAGCAATCGGCCCCATGTACACAGCCGTCAATAGGGCCAATGTGGCACTTGGCGCATTAGAAAAGCTGAGCACCCCACTTCCCGCCGATGAAGCAAAGAAAGTCCGCCTTCGCGGCGAAGGCCTTTTCATCAGAGCGTATGCGCACTTTGAACTTTTTCGCTACTATAGTGGCAATTATGATCCTGCAGGTCTGGCAATGCCTTATATGGAAACGTCAAGACTGGCACCAACGCCACGAATAACGATGAAGCCTTATTTTGATAAGATAATGGCTGATCTTTCTGCTGCTAAAGAACTCGTTCCGCAGACCTTAACTGATCTTAACAGGGCTAATCGGCTTGCTGTTGCCGGTTTACAGGCACGGGTGGCGTTGTATATGCGAGATTGGGCACAAGCTGAGCAATACGCGACAGAATTTATCACTGCCGTTCCGTTAGCAAACATTGCAACCTTTCCTGGCATCTGGACAGATGCCAACACCGCAGAGCAGGCCTTTCGTTACGTAAAAACCAATACGCTTTCGCGGCTTGGAAGTCTTTTCAGGGGAACATCTACCGCCCCAACGGGCGCCCAGATTGGTATCATTACCTGGAAGCCTTCGGAAAAGCTATGGAGCAGTTATGATAAAGTAAATGATGTTCGTTTTAACTCGTATTTTAAGGACGAGCCTTTATTAACTGGAACGGGCAGGACATCAACCCGTCTAATTGCCAAATATGCTGGCTCAGGCTATGCGACTCCTAATGAAAACGTGAACAACGGCAAACTGTTACGTACGGCAGAAATGTACCTGATTCGGGCAGAGGCAAGAGCCGAGCTAGGAAGGTTTTCGGGCACCAATAGCTCCGAATCAGATCTTAATACCCTTAGGGCTAACAGGATTGTAGGGTACGCACCAATAGTGTACATTAATAAACAACAGGCCATTGATGATATTTTACTGGAGCGGTTTAAGGAGTTAGCGTATGAAGGTCATCGGTTTTTTGATTTAAAAAGAAAAAATCTGCCAGTGACGCGCTTAGCCGTAGATGCCCCAAGCCCAGCCAGTACGACCTTGCCAGCTAATGATTTCAGGTTTTTGCTTCCAATTCCATTACCTGAGGTTACCGCAAATCCAACGCTGCAACAAAATCCTGGATATTTTTAGGCCGGTCTTGTTTGACGCCAACGTGAGGCTTATTAGAATCTAGATGACACAGGCTATTGCCGCACTACATGAATGAAAGCAGAGTGTCGGCAAAAGCAATAGCATGCAACATGTAACCGTAACAAAATGCGGAGAAAAGTACATGAAGCATTTAAAACTTTAAAAATGATTATGAAAAAAATTCTTTCCATTGTTTTGTTGGCAGCAGTCTTTCTGCCTGCGTGTAAAAAGGCCTTTGAACAACCTACTGCCTGGAGCAGCGTAGCTGTGATTCAGGCATCGCCTACTGTTGTTCAAACGCCAACCGTGCGAACTGACACATTGCAGTTCTTTGTTGACACCATGCGCTTAAATTCGAATAACATTACGTATAACACAAACACAACTTACCTCCCTATAAGGTCGGGGACAAAAAACATCAACATACGCCGTGGTGTTAATAGCTCATTTACCGACTATGTACCATCCTTTAGCTACAACTTTGAACGGGGTATGGCGTACTCGTTCTTTGTTTACGACACTACTACATCAGCAACAGGACAAGCGAAGGTGTTGCGCCTCAAAGATGATCTGACCCTACCCCCAGCCGGTACTTCAAAGGTTCGCTTTTTGCATTTGGCACCTAATGCACCCGCTGTAGATGTTACGTTGGTTCGCACGTCCATTACACCTAATGATTCTGTTACCATTTCGGGCAGAAGCTATGTGAGCGGAACACCTGACGAAAATGCTTTATCTGCATTTACTAACATCCCGCGTGGGGTTTATACAGCACGTGTTAAACTTGCCGGAACGCAAACAGTTGTTCTTAGCACAGCAACTACTCTTTTGACGGCAACAGCGACCGGTGCTGATGTAAGTGAAGGGCGTATTGTAACGCTGTATGCTACTGGTAGTGCCAAGGGTCGTCCGTTGACTGTGGGCTCATTTCGGCATTATTAATTTCTTTTCCTAGGCAAAAAGCTGTTCCCTAAATGAGGAACAGCTTTTTTATTTAGAAAGGGGAACAGAATTTATCGTGATTATCTTCGCAGTTATTGATAGCCTTCTTGCGAAACAGGTACTCATAGCTACTACCTTGGCCCCATATTGGAAAGCAAGAAGCAAATTGTATTTTAAGATTCCAAAACTTTGAACCATGAAGGCAATACCGCTCGCTTTTGCTTTTTTTGTTTGCTCTGATGCTGGAGCACAAAAAGTTGTTGATGTGAATGCCAATGCCAATAACACACTCGGTCCTGGTAATTATTACACAGTGAACGGTACCCCTTTTGTCAACACTAAGTTTGTGAACCTTGTGGAGGGAACCCCGTACCTGACTGACCATTGGCTTAAGGGAACAGTGTTGGATAAGACCGGCCAGCGTTTCGGCAACGCCTTACTGAAAATGGACCTATTAAACAATGAACTCCATTTCATAGCCAAAGACGGCCGCGAAATGCTGGCGACAATAGACGCGAAAGAAATGTGGTTGGAAGATACCGTTGAAAAATTAAGTTATCATCTGGTAAATGCCGAGGATATTTTCAAAGCCCATGATCAGAACAAGTGGTTCCTGCAACTGGAAAACGGGAAGGTGCGTCTCTTGAAAGCGTCTTTAAAATTGCTGTCCGAAACATTGCCTTACGGCACATCCATACATGAACAACGCATACATACAAAAGATAAGTATTATCTCGAAGTAAACGGTTCTCTCGTAACAGTAACGAAGGAAAAAGATATTGTCTCGCTTCTTACCGATAAGAAAATAGAATTAGAAGCCTACCTCAAAATGGACAAAAGCGATAAAACCTCAAGAGAAGAAAAATTTAAAAACCTAGTAGCACATTATAATTCAATGTTTAATCACTGAACACAATGTTATGGTATACTCCAAATTGATTTTACTTAACCACTCTTCTCAACGTCCTTACAATGTCTTCTCCATGCAAATTTTCCGCGATAATATTTCCCTGCGGGTCAATTAAAAAATTGGCGGGGATACCTTGCACACCGTATAAAGCCGCTGCCTCATTGCTCCAGAATTTTAAGTCGCTGGCATGGGTCCAGGTTAAACCATCCTGTTGGATTGCCTGAAGCCAGGCGTCCTTGCTTTGGTCAAGCGAAACACCAAATACAGTGAAATTTTTATCCTTGAATTCCTTATAGGCCCTTACTACGTTCGGGTTGTCCTGCCGGCAGGGCTTGCACCAACTGGCCCAAAAATCAAGCAATACATATTTGCCTTTAAAAGAAGAAAGTGAAACAGGCTGCCCGTTAACACCAGGCTGTGTAAACTCAGGGGCTTTAGCTGAAGGTAAGCCCTTACTTACTGCCTGCAAGCCGCTGTGTGATGGAAATTTAGCAGCCGCTGCAGAGATGATCGCTGCTCTTTCGGGAGCACTAAATCCCTGGATGCCAAGATTCGTAGCTGTATTTTGATAAGAACTTAATGCATATAAAGTAAGAATAGGGCTGGAACTTTTCTGTAAAAAATCTGTAACAAAGCTTTTTAATTCTGTAGCCGTTGCTTCCACCTTTGCGTACTCAGTATTGGTGATACTGTCAGCGGCTTTTGCTTTCATCAGACTATCAACTTTGCTGCCTGTTGTAAAAAGTTTGAGCCCCTGCTCATAGATGGTTTTGTCAAAATTGATCAATCCCTGCGAAGCGGGTGAACCATCTACCGTATAGGGTTGCGCAGTATTATTGACATCTGCGTTTATTTTTACTTTGGCTACATCATTAACAAATAAAGCAAAAGGAACTAATTTATTTTCCAGCCGCAGCTGGTATAGCGACTCTTCTTTAACCGGAGCTTTTAAGCTAAAGTTGCCTCCTGTTTTTATTTGTGCCGAATCCATGATCGTTGGGCGGCCATTGGGAATGTTTTCTTCCAAATAAATCATCCTGGCACCACTGTTTTTTACAGTGCCATCTACTTCAAAAGCCTTCCGTGCGGTTTTATCATTGCATGATAGAATACTTCCTATAAATGCTATATAAATTATCTTCTTCATTCCGGTTATTGATTTAATTTTTCTTCCAGTTTTTTTGTTACTTCTTCAGCGTTAGCCTTGCCTTTTGATAGTTTCATTACTTCGCCTACAAATAAACTAAGCAAACCTTTCTTCCCCCTCTTGTATTCAATTATTTTTTGCGCATACTTTGTTAAAGCTGCATCTACAAGGACGTCTGTTTCATTCCCTGACTGCAATTGCAAACCTTCCTGTTCTACATATTGTTCGATGTTTGTTTGCGGATGCTTAAGGAGGTGTGTAAATATCTTCTGCACAGCAATTCCATAGCTTATTATTCCTTTATCAATTAACCTGATAAGTTCTGCTACCGCGGAAGGCGGTACTTTAATTTCATCTGCACCTTTATCTTCTTCTGCTAAATAGTTTTTTATAGGTCCCATTACCCAATTAGCAGCAGCTTTGTAATTGGTGGTTTCTTTTGTAAGAGCAATAAAATAGACACCTAACAGGTTGTCTTCCGATAATTGTGTAGCATCGTAATCAGATAACGAATATCCTGCAACCAGTTGTTCCTTTACTTCTGCCTGTAATGGCGGCATCCCTTCACGGATGCCTGCAATTTCTTCATCAGTAATTACGAAAGGCGGCAGATCGGGCTCAGGAAAATACCGGTAGTCATCTTCATCTTCTTTAGTGCGAATAACATAGGTTGTAAACCTGGTTTCATCCAACCCTTTTGTTTGCTGTAAGATAGCTTCGCCGTTCTCAAGTTTTTGAATCAGTTGCGCACTTTCAACTTCAATGGCTTTTTTTATAAAACGAATGGAATTAAGGTTTTTAATTTCCACTTTGGTTCCCAACTGCTTCTCGCCTTTTATACGAACTGAAATGTTTACATCGCATCGTAAACTGCCTTCTTCCATATTGCCATCGCAAACCCCTAAGTGGCGTACTAATTTTCGCAGGGTGGTTACATACGCGGCAGCCTCTTCTGCGCTTCGTAGATCGGGTTCTGTAACAATTTCTACCAATGGCATTCCGGCACGGTTAAAGTCTAATTGCGTAGAACCGCTTTCGCCATCATGTACGCTTTTACCGGCATCTTCTTCTATATGAATCCGGTTTAATTGTACTGCTTTCTTATCCTTACCAACCGTAATCTCTACAAAACCTCCTTTACAAATCGGGGTAGTATGCTGGGTGATCTGATAGCCTTTTGGCAGGTCGGGGTAGAAATAGTTTTTACGGGCAAAATAATTATGCTGAACAATTTGAGAATGAGTTGCGAGTCCAAGGGATATCGCTAAACGAATAGCTTCCTTGTTTAGCTTGGGCAACGTACCCGGGTGTCCTAAAGAAATTGCACTTACCTGCGTATTAGAGGGTAGTCCGAAAGTTGTTGTATCACTGCAAAAAAGTTTTGAAGCGGTGGCTAATTGGGCATGTACTTCCAGGCCAATTATGGTTTCGTATCGATCACTGCTATTCATTCAAACAAAAGTAGGATTTACAACTTACCCATAAATTCAACATTTCCATGCAGCGTTTACAATTTTTAAAATGCCTTGCAGCAGAGAATGTGTTAACAAAGTTTAACATTCATCTAAATAAGCTTTTATTTGATGAATGTTATTAAACTTAAAATACAGCCTTCTATTTTAGTAGAGTCCGGTCGGCTTATTTACTTCAATGCAATTTTTAAAAATTAAAGAACACAATGAGAAAATTTCTATTCCTCGTTCTGGGCGTACTGATGCTAAACCTGCAGTTATTTGCCCAAACAAGAACAATTACGGGACGTGTAACAGATAACAAGGGCATGCCCTTAGCAAATGTTTCGGTTCAGGTAAAAAGCAAAGGTGCAGGTACAGTTACAAATGCAGATGGTTCCTACTCTATTAACGTTGGTCCGGATGACAAGGCGCTCGTATTTACATCTGTTGGTTTAGGTGTAGAAGAGCTTTCTATTGCGGGAAGGTCTGACTTTAATGTGCAACTAACAGCTGGTTCTAAAGTAGAAGAGGAAGTTGTTGTTGTCGGCTATCAAACAGTAAGAAAAAGAGATGTGAGCGCCGCTATTTCAAAAATTAGTGCCGCAGATATTGAAAACTTGCCTATGGCTAACTTTGCGCAGGCAATGCAAGGCCGCGCAGCGGGTGTAATAGTAGCTGCTGCTAATGGTGTTCCCGGTGGTTCTTTAAGTGTCATCATCAGAGGTGTGGGTTCTATTTCCGCAGGCACTACTCCATTATATGTGGTGGACGGTGTGCAGTTGAACACAAGTACAGGTTCTATTAATACACAAAACAATCCTTTAAACTTTTTGAATCCTGATGATATTGAATCAATAGAGATCTTAAAAGATGCGGCAGCAGCTTCCATTTATGGCGCCCGTGCTGCCAATGGTGTTGTATTGGTTACCACCAAAAAAGGTAAAGCCGGTAAAACCAGGTTTACTGTCAACAGTTACACCGGCCAGTCGCAGGCGTTAACTATTCCGAAAGTTTTAAACGCCCAGGAATGGTATAATTTAAGGTATGAGGCGTTGGCATACGCAAACCCAAATTCTTCCGCCACCACTATTCGTAATACGGTATTAAGTAATTTGGGTTTGGCATCTGGCGCATTGCAAGACAAAGTAGATAGTTTACCTACCTATGATTGGCAAAAGGAAGTTTTTGGAAAGGGCCGCATATTTAACGTGGAGGCTTCCATGCAGGGGGGCGGACAAAATACGAGCTATTACTTCTCTGGTTCATACTCCAAACAATCAGCATTTATTGCTCCAACTGATTTTCAACGGGGCGCTGTGCTTTCTAAAATAAGTTTCAAGTTCAACGATAAAGTTACACTAGAGAATACTATTAGCTTAAGTACTGTTTCGCAAAACGCACCTTACAGTACGGGAAATACCGGCTTTGGTAACCCTGCTTATTCTGCCGGTATGATTTTGCCTAACAACCCAATCTACAATGCGGATGGCACTTATTACGGCTTACCCGGAACAGGCCAGGCCCTGGTAGGAACATTTAATCACAACATTTTAGCTATCGGTGATTATGTAAAATACAAAACACGTACAAACCAACTTGTGGGCAGTGCGTCATTAAACTACAATGTACTTCCCAGCCTTACCTTAAGAACGATGATTGGTATTGATTACCGTTTAACCCAGGATCACCGTTATCAGGATCCACGTATAAATGACGCTTTTGCCGTGGGTGGGCGTCTTTCCAATCAAACCGATTGGAATACCAACATTATAAGCACCACAACTGCCAATTATCGCAAAACGATTAAAGAAGTGCATAACATTAATTTGTTGGGCGGTGTAGAATACAGGCGTGATAATAATCAATGGTTTCAGTCTGATGCGCAAGGTTTCCCAAGTTACCAGTTACAGTACTTAAGTGCTTCGGCTATTGCCAGTAGTACCAGTGGGCAATGGAATCAAAATGCTACCTTCTCTCAGTTTGGAAAAGTGGGCTATTCCTTCTCTAACCGGTATGTATTTAACTACACAATCCGCCGCGATGGATCGAGCAGGTTCGGACCCAATAACCAATATGGAATTTTCCAGTCAGCGCAGGTTGCATGGAATGTGATTAACGAGAGTTTTATGCAAGGAGTCGGAGCCGTCTCTGATTTAAAGATCCGGTACTCATTTGGACAGGCAGGCAATGATCAAATTGGTAATACCCCATTTCAATATTTATATGGTCCGGCACGTATATATGGTAATAACGGCGCTTTAAATCCAACTCAATTACCTAATCCGGATTTACGTTGGGAGACAAGAGAGGAAAACAACATAGGTGTAGATATTTCCTTATTTAAAAACCGGATTACTTTGACTGTTGACGCATACAGAAAAGTAAATAAGGATCTTTTATTAACCCGTGCTTTGTACAGCACTACGGGTTACACTGGTATTACTCAAAACCTTGGGGCAGTCGAAAATAAAGGGCTGGAAATATTATTAGAGGTAAACCCGTTCAGCGGTGCATTTAAATGGAGAAGTGCTTTCAATATTGCCTTCCAAAAAAATCAGGTATTGAGTCTTTATGATGGCCTGCAAGCGTTGCCAAGTGATGCTTCAATCCGTGTAGGCCAGCCTTTAGGTTCGTTCTTTACCCAGCAATGGGCGGGTGTAAACCCTGCCACAGGCCGTGGTATGTGGTATGATAAAAATGGAAACGTTACTTACAACCCAACAGCAGCTGATAGAAAAGTCATCGGCAATATTTATCCATCGCATTTTGGTGGCTGGAACAATACACTATCTTATAAAGGCATTTCTTTGGATGTATTCTTTCAATACGAGTATGGACGTGTTAGAACAGATGGACAATATGCGCAAATGATGCGCATGGGGGGTGCCACTGTAAACCAATTAAAAGAAGGATATGATCAACGTTGGACCACGCCTGGACAAGTTACTGCTACGCCTCGTCCGTTTAATGGCTTAGCTGATTTTAACAGCGTTGGCTGGGGCACTGGTACCCGCTATCTCTTTAAAACAGATTATATACGTTTGAAGCAAATCACCTTATCGTATGATATAGCCTCTAAAGCATTGAGGCAACTACATCTTGAGGGTGCCAGATTCTATGTGCAAGGGGTTAACCTGTGGACGTATACTAAGTGGAATGGCTACGATCCGGAATTTACAGGTGATAATTTTGGAATTATCCCACAGTCAAAAAATATCACGGCTGGTTTGCAGGTTAAATTTTAATTCTCTTCGAAAAAACATATAACAATGAATTTCAAATTTATCATAGTAAGTATATGCGCAGGGCTGGTAATGCAGTCTTGTAAAAAGCAGTTAGATATTACCCCCCGGAACCAGGTAGAAGGTGCCACGGTCTTAACAACAAAAGCAGGTATAGAAGCAGCTGTAAATTCTGTATATGCAGTGCTAAAAAGTGAAAGATTATATGGACGGGATATGCTTGCCGTGGCTGAAGCTATGGCTGATAACACATTTGCCAATGGACGCTCCAGCAGGTTGCTTGGTGAAAACCGCAACCAGTCGGGTTCAAATATGGCTAACTGGACCACCTCCTATGGTGCTATCAACGAAATTAACCTTATACTTCAGGCAGTACCTTCTGTAGGTGAGGCCTCCTCGGGAGACAAAGCCCGCTGGGAAGGGGAACTCAAATTTCTTAGGGCATTGTATTACTTTGATCTGGTAAAAAACTATTCCTACATTCCTACTTATGTTGTACCATCACAGGATAGGGGCGGGGTGGTAATTAATTTAAAAGGTTTTGACAAGTCAGAAGACGCAGTTTCTTATCGTCCATCAAGGGCAAGCATAGCAGACAGTTATGCACAAATCATGTCTGATATTTATGCCGCCATGCCTTTGCTACCTAGCAATGGACGCGGCACCGGCTTAGGACGTAACTACGGCAGCCGCCATGCTTTGTTAGCCCTGGGTTCAAGAGTATCACTTTATCAGGGCAACTGGTCTCGTGCCGATTCTTTTGCCACGGCAGCTATTACACTTCCATCTGGAATAGGCTCCATGACCAATACTACCAGTTATATTCAAGGCTGGAGAGTTGCCGATCATCCGGAGGCCATCTTTCAGGTTTGGTATGCAACGCTCCCGGAAAATCTTGGGGTAAATACTTCTCTTGCGGCCACGCATACGACACTTCCATTGCCGGGTGCTTTTGCTTCTACAAGGCAGGGGCAGGGGGATTTAGTACCGAATGCGTTTTTGTTAACTCAATTAGGAATAACTGGCTTTCCAACCGGTCTGTCAGTTGCTCCTCCTCCTCCGCCGCTTACTTATAGCAGCGACATAAGAAACAAGCTGTTTGAATGGGGTGCAAATGCTTCAGGTCATTATATAGAATGTACAAAATGGATGGGGAAAAATGGATCGCCTAATTGGGATAACACTGTTGTTTTACGTTGGCCGGAACTCTATTTAAACAGGGCGGAAGCCAGATATCAGATGAATAATGAGGCGGGCGCCATGCAAGACTTAAATATTATCCGTTCGGCCAGGGTTGTTGGGTTTGTGGCACCAGTAACACCTGACTTTACCGGCCAAAACCTGTTAAATGAAATATTAAGACAGCGTATGCTGGAATTTGCTTTTGAAGGGTACCGTTTTTATGATTTAAAACGCTATGGATTATCGATTACAAAGACAAGTCCAGCCGTAAATCTGCCGGCTACGGATTTCAGGTTATTACCTGCTGTACCGCAAAGAGATATTGACGGTAACTCTAACATGACGCAAAACTTTGGTTATTAATTAAAACGTAAAAGAAATCATGAAAAAGAACTTTCTATTTCTCTCTCTTGCTACTTTGATATTTTCTTCCTGCATAAAGCAAATAGATAAAACGTTTCAGGGTAAAACCGTTGTTGAAATTGATGCTACACCATTAAATTCAACTGCTGTTGGAGTAAACTATCCGATTTTAACAAGAGTTGTACCGCAAGGCCGTCCCATTTCTACAACCGTGGATTCTACTTTACGCCGTTTCGCCGATACAGTAAGGGTAAGAGTAAATCTGGTAGGGCCTCAATCGGCAAAAGAAGAAACAGTAGGATATACTACAGTTGGTTCTCCTATAACCTCTATTGCTTTTCCTGCAACAATAACTGGTCAAACCCCCTCCAGAACCGCGGGAACCTTAGCTGTATTAGATGCAATTGCCGGAACACATTACGCAGTTTTAAGTGGTAAGGTTACTATACCTGCTAACAGCTCGTTTGGCTATATTAACGTAAAGGTTTTAAATGCCGGCGCAGTAGCAGGTCAGGCGAGGTATTTAGGTATCAGGCTGGATTCAACAGGATCTTTAATGCCTTCTGTAAATTATATGCAATTGGGTCTGGTAATAGACCAGCGGTAATGTATCCCATGACTTTAAAACGGTTGCTTCAGACTAAGAGGCAACCGTTTTATTTTAATGCCGAGGGAATGAGATTACTCTAAAATTATTTTCAATACAGAAGTTATTATGTCGATAATAGTTGAATTAATAGGTAAAATGCAGGGGCAGAAAAATAGAAAGCCCCACCTAAAGGCAGGGCCGTTGAAAGACTGCACAATGAAACGTATTTATAACTCCACCGTCTTTATTTTACGGGGAACTTTTACTTCAATAGTCTGCGGTTTGCCAGCACGGGTAAGTTGAAAACGTACAGTAGCCTGGTCTTTCTTTTCTCTCATCACTTTTGCAATTTCATCAGCGCCATTAACTGCCTTATCATCTATTTGTGTAATGATGTCATTTTCCTTAAGACCCGCTTTTGCTGCATTGCCATTCTCATCAATTTCTAAAACTTTTACGCCTTTACCATCGTCTGTATCCTGAACTGATAAACCCAGTTTAAGGCCACTGTTGTTTCTATAAAAGGTAGCACCTGTGCCTGATATGCGGGGAACAGCCGGTCTGGTGTTAATGCTTTCACGCCACATTTGGCTGTCAAATCCCTGGGGACCGGTAAAGGTGGTCATGTTCATGCCTTTCCACTTCGTTAGTTCGGCCGTTGCCTTTTGCTCTTTACCATCACGTAAATAAGTAATGTTCACTTTATCGCCGGGTTTATGTGCCTTAATAGCTGCCGTAACATCCGAGGTGGCTTCAATCTTCTTGTCATTAATTTTTGTAATGATGTCGCCTTTTTTTAATCCCGCTTTTTCCGCGGCACTTTCTTTAACTACCGATTCCAATCTGGCACCTTTATCGCTTTCGTCCGTATTTACACCGAGCATCGCACGGTTAGCATCTTCCCTGAAAAGGCCACCATGTTCATCATCAAACGACATACTGAAAGTACCGGGTGAACGCAGGGCCATAACATTTGGCATCTTCATGTTGTTTACACGTACCTGTATGTCTTTGAGGTCGGCAACATCTTTACCATTCACTTTTACCTTATCGCCGTTAATTTCAATTACGGTCTTTTCTTCTTTATCACCGGTACGGGTGATGATGATTTGCTGACGCTCTTTCTTTTCTTTCTTCTCTGCCGTTTCTACTTTTTCTTCTTTTTCTTTTTGGGCAAGAAGAGTAGCGGGCAGGGCGCAAAGAGCAATAGCTGCAATCGTAAGTTTCTTTAGAAAAATCTGTTTCATAAGCTGAATAAATTTATTTTTTACTACGGTTACTTTCGTAGTTCAAATATAGGATACGTTTCTGAATTACGAAAACCTTCGCATTTGTTAAAATGGGGAACGGTTTAAAGTAAACTTTTAACGGTAGCTATTACCCCCTGAAGGTTGGAAACATCCTGTCCCCCGGCTGTTGCTAAAGTTTTTTGTCCGCCGCCGCCGCCCTTGATTAAAGGTGCTATCCTTTGCTTGATAAGAACTGAAGCATCGAGGCTTTTTTGCGCGGCAGCCGCTTCATCAAAAAGGAGCACTATTCCGGCTTTGCCCTCTATAGCAGCCGCCAATACGATAATATAGTTTGATAAAAAGGGCTTTAAGTCGAAAGCTAATTTTTTCAAAGAATCTGCATTGGCAACATCTACTATTTCACCTATAAAATTTACACCATTGACATCTTGTATTTTTTGAAGCATTGCATCCCGTAGAGCTTTTAAACCTGCGGTTTCAAATTTTTCAAGCTGCTTTTTAAGGGAGGTATTGTCGTCGTATAGAGAAGTAATAGCTTTTATAATGTCCTTTGGTGCGTTTAAGGCTTCGCGAACCGAACGCACCAACTCGAAGTTTGATTGCACATAATTTTCGGCGGCCAAACCGCTGACGGCTTCTATTCTTCGTACACCCGCAGCTACAGCCGTTTCAGAAGTAATTTTAAAGAGACCTAATTCACCGGTAGCGCCTACATGCGTGCCGCCACATAGTTCTATTGAATAGTCTGCGTCTATAGTGACAACACGAACCGTATCGCCATATTTTTCTCCAAATAAAGCCATGGCACCGGTTTTCATTGCTTCCTCTTTCGGCATGGAGCGAATGACAACGGAGATATTTTCTCTTATTTTTTCATTGACCAGCCTTTCTACTTCCTTTATTTCCTCATCACTCACTTTACTAAAATGCGAGAAGTCGAACCGCAAATAATCCGCATTCACCAGCGAACCCTTTTGTGATACATGCGTGCCTAAAACTTTACGTAAAGCCGCATGTAAAAGATGCGTTGCACTATGATGAATTGCGGTAGATTTTCTTTTAGCAGTATCTACTTTAGCTATCACCTCCCCGGTAAGAACAGCGGGTAAGCTTTCTGCGAAATGAATAATAAGATCATTTTCTTTTTTGGTATCTACGATTGTCAATTGGGCATTGCCCATTGTCAATTGTCCCCTGTCTCCAACCTGCCCGCCACTTTCAGCATAAAAGGGCGTTTTGTCTAAAACAAGTTGATAGACTTCTTTGCCTTTGGCCTTTACTTTACGGTATTTTAAAATATGGGCTGCCGTTTCTAAAGAATCATAACCTATAAATTCATTTTCGTGTCCTTCGTTGATAATTACCCAATCTTCGGTGTCAATCGCACCTGCCTTTCTTCCTCTTTCCTGCTGTTCTTTCCGGGCTTCGACAAACCCTGCTGCATCAACAGAAAATCCTTTTTCCAAAGCAATAAGTTGTGTCAGATCTAACGGAAATCCATAAGTATCATTGAGTTCAAAAGCATCTTTACCTGAAATGACTTTATCTGATGAAGAGATAATATTTTCGATTCTTTTTAGCCCTTTTTCCAGGGTCCGTAAAAATGCCTCTTCTTCTTCGCGAATCACTCTACCAACAAAATCTTCCTGGCCTTTTAATTCAGGAAATACATTTTCAAACTGCGTTGCGATACCCGGCAACAATTGATACAGTAATGGTTGCTGGTAATTCAGGTATGAATAATAGTAACGAACAGCTCTGCGCAGAATCCGTCGTATCACATATCCTGCACCCGTATTAGATGGCAATTGTCCATCAGCAATAGTGAACGATATGGCCCGGATATGATCGGCTAACACCCGAAATGCTATATCGCTTTTTGTATCAGCCGCCTTGTACTCCAGGCCCGTTATTCCCTCAATCTTTTTTATAGTACCCGTAAAAATATCTGTATCATAATTGGATTGTTTATTTTGAATTACCCGTACAAGCCGTTCAAGCCCCATACCGGTATCTACATGGCGATGTGGTAAATCTTCCAACGTGCCATCTTTTTTGCGGTTGTATTGAATAAAGACATTGTTCCATATTTCAATTACCTGCGGGTGGTCTTTGTTCACGAGTTCACGCCCCGGTATTTTCGCCCGTTCTTCATCGCTGCGGTTGTCCACATGTATTTCTGTGCAGGGGCCGCAGGGGCCCGTATCGCCCATCTCCCAAAAATTATCTTTTTTATTCCCAAGAATGATCCGCTCATCAGCCACAAGCTCTTTCCATTTGGCCCGCGCAATTTTTGAAGCCGGTATGCCTTCGTTCTCATCGCCTTCAAACACGGTAACATACAATCGGTCTTTCGGTATTTTGTATACTGCAGTCAGTAATTCCCAACTCCACTCTATGGCTTCTTTTTTAAAATACCCTGTACCGGGCTCCGATCCAGCACTGCCAAAGCTCCAGTTGCCCAGCATCTCAAACATGGTGTGGTGATAAGTGTCCACACCAACTTCTTCCAGGTCGTTATGCTTGCCGCTCACCCGCAAACATTTTTGTGTATTGGCAATGCGGGGCGATGGCGCCTGCCTGTTGCCAAGAAAATAATCCTTGAACTGGTTCATGCCGGCATTAGTGAACATAAGGGTGGGGTCGTTCTTCACAACTATAGGTGCGGAAGGAACCACCTGGTGGCCTTTTGAAAGGAAGAAATCGAGAAAAGCTTTACGTATATCTGCACTTGTCATCACAATAAAAACTGTTTTTTTACTTTTAATGAGCTTATTTTGTCCTCCCCGTTTTGGGGAGGGCAAAGGTAAGCGAAACGTGAATGGTGAATGGTTTATGGTAAATAGGGATTTCCTGTTGTACTAACATTCCAGGGACTGTTTGAGCTTTATTGAACAGAAGGTTCACCACTCACTATCGACCATTCACCATCCCACCATGAAGAAAATAAAGTACTACTATAACACGCATACACTTCGCTACGAAAAACTCATTACACCATTTCGGGTAAAGCTGCTGCGGGTATTTGGCTTTTTTGCAACCGCTTTTGTTACCGCCGCACTGATTGCTTATGTTGCCTTTCGGTTTGTTGGTTCGCCGTACGAACAGGTTTTGCGCTCTCAAAACAGTGAACTTAGGGATGAACTTCAACGGTTGAATGAAAAGGTAGGGGCAATTAACCAGCAAATGGCGGCAATAGAAAAGCGGGATAATGAAGTTTACAGAAGCATATTTGAAGCGCAACCCATCCCCGACAGCATACGCACTTTACAGGCAGAGAAAGCACAGGAAATAGCTAAGGTAGAAGGGCTGCCCGAAAATAAATTGATCTATGCTATTGATACCACCATACAAAAGCTGGGAGCCCGTATAGAGGCCCAAAAAAAATCGTACAACCAGTTGATGGGGTTAATAAATAATAAGGAACAATTGCTAGCCGCTACGCCAGCCATACAACCGGTGAGTAATAAAGACCTGAACCGTATTGCTTCGGGCTTTGGTTACCGGGTGGACCCTGTGTATAAAACCATTAAGCTTCATGCCGGGCTTGATTTTGCAGCCCCGCAGGGCGCACCTATTTATGCCACGGCAGATGGAGCCATAAAAGAATCTGGCTTCAGCGATGGTGGTTACGGTAACCATGTAGTTATTAATCACGGTTATGGGTACGAAACCGTTTACGGACATATGGTGCGTATAAAAGCACGGCGGGGTCAAAAAATAAAACGCGGTGAAATTATCGGATATGTAGGCAACACCGGAAAAAGTACCGGGCCTCACTGCCATTACGAGGTTCGCAAGAACGGACAAAAACTCGACCCGGTTTATTTCTTTTATAATGATTTAAGCCCGCAGCAGTTTGACCAGTTGTTAAAGCAGGCAAGTTCTTCTAACCAGAGCCTGGACTAGACCATGAGCGCTAACATCTATCAGGGGATAGGCCATTGGTGTGTCGCGTAAATAAAGATTTTCTATGACAATTCAGGAAGCGCAGCAAAAAGTAGATGAGTGGATAAACACTACCGGCGTCCGCTATTTCAGTGAGCTAACCAACATGGCAATACTTACCGAAGAAGTAGGAGAGGTAGCAAGACTGATGAGCCGTAAGTATGGCGACCAATCGTTTAAGGAAAGCGATAAGGAAAAAGAGTTAAGTGATGAATTGGCTGATGTGCTTTGGGTGCTTCTTTCCATTGCTAACCAAACAGGTGTTGATTTAACCGAAGCCCTGCAAAAGAATTTTGAGAAGAAAACCTTACGTGATGGTGATCGCCACCAGCAAAACGAAAAGCTGAAGCCGTAAGTTAGCAGTTGGCAGTATTGAGTTTTATAACCCGTAACTATAGATGTTGATTTTGGCGGCTATCACGATCAACCGCTCAGCACTAACCACCCATTTTCCCGCTGGCTCCGTTTTTGTATTTCCTCTGAAAAATGAATGTATGAAGAAGTTCTCGTTTGGTTTGGTGTGGAAATCATTAAAAGATGCGTTCACGGGTTTTGGTGAGGATAAGGTTACAAAGCTCAGTGCATCGCTGGCTTACTACACAGTATTTTCCATGGCGCCGTTGCTGATCGTTATCATATCTATAGCCGGATTGGTTTTCGGCCGTGAGGCTATTCAGGGGTCCATTGACAACCAGGTACAAAGCTTTATAGGAGCAGATGCAGCCAAACAATTACAGGAGATGGTTAAGAGTGTAGCCCTTAGTGGCAAAGGCGTTTTTGCTACCGTGATTGGTGTGGTGACTTTATTAATTGGTGCTACTACAATTTTTGCCGAGATACAGGATTCCATCAACAGCATCTGGGGCTTAAAACCAAAGCCTAAAGTCGGCATTTTAAAAACGCTTCAAAACCGCCTTCTTTCTTTTGGGTTAATCGGGAGTCTGGCATTTTTATTACTTGTATCACTCGCCGCTACTACCGTTATAGAAAGTATTGGCGGCCGCTTAAAGGCCTTTCTGCCCGATGTAACGGTGATTGTATTTTATGTTATCAATCTTGTTCTTACACTATCAGTTACCACTACCTTATTTGCCATCATATTTAAAGTGTTACCTGATGCTAAAATAAAATGGAAAGACATCTGGCCGGGTGCTATCGCTACTTCATTACTTTTCTTGTTGGGCAAGTTTGTCATTTCCTTATACATCAGCAAAAGTGAAGTGGGTAGCACATACGGTGCAGCGGGGTCATTAGCCGTTATCCTGATATGGATTTATTACTCTTCCATTATCCTTTATTTTGGCGCAGAGTTTACCAAGTCGTATGCCTTTAATAAAGGCGCTAAGATCATTCCTAATGATTACGCTGAATGGAACAAGGAACCTGCAGTGCCTGGGGCAGAGCCAAAAGAGCCACCTGCCAATGCTGCGCCTTCAGAACAAAAACAGGAACAGGAAAAACCTCATAACGTTACCCTATCAAAAAACTTGCAGCCCGTGATATTTCAACCTGCCTTAAAGCCAACAGGCATTGAAAAAAAATCGCCAAACATAGGAATTGTGCTGGCGGGCCTGCTACTCTATTTTATTAATAGCAGAAAGGGATAAAACTGCGGTTTCTTTAAAGGCGGTTAAATAGGACTTACCTTTTGCAACTATACTATAAAGAATAAAAATGGCACAGAAGCTAAGCACCAAAGGAATATTGTCTGTCTTAAAAAAGTCATTCAATGGATTTGTTGATGACAAGGTAATGAAGCTAAGTGCATCATTGGCTTATTATACCGTGTTCTCCATCGGGCCTATGATAATAGTTATCATCTACATCGCCGGACTGATTTATGGAAGAGAGGCCGCACAGGGAACTGTTTTTGAACAGATTAAAGGATTAGTAGGTGCTAATGCCGCGCTGCAAATTCAGGAAATGATTAAAAATGCAGCATTTAGCAACCAGGGAAATTTCGCTTTTATCGTCGGTATCATCACGCTTGTTATTGGTGCAACAGGAGTATTTGCCGAAGTACAGGATAGCGTTAACCAAATCTGGAATTTAAAACCAAAGCCAAAAAAAGGCTGGCTTAAAATGCTTACCGACAGGTTGCTGTCATTTTCTGTAATTATCAGTCTTGGCTTTGTGTTACTTGTATCGCTGTTGGTTAATGGTGTTATAGAGGTACTTATGGAAAGGCTTCAGGCACGTTTTCCAAATGTAGCTGTAGTAGTGGTTTATATCGTCAATGTACTGATAACCTTTCTCGTTATCAGTACACTCTTTGCTGTAATTTTTAAAGTATTGCCCGACGCTATTATCAAATGGAAAGATGTAGTGGTAGGCTCCATGGTTACGGCAATCCTTTTTATGTTCGGTAAATTTGCCATCACTTTTTACATCGGCAAGTCCGATGTTGGTACCACTTATGGCGCTGCCGGTTCATTGGTGGTATTGTTGCTATGGGTTTATTACTCCTCAGTGATATTATATTTTGGCGCAGAGTTTACAAAAGCGTATGCAACCAAATACGGCTCGCCTATACATCCCAGCCCCATTGCTGTGTGGGTAAAAAACATTGAAGTGGAACAAGAAACCGGTTCACTGAAAGAACTCGAGAAGAAAAAAGAGGAGCACAATGAAAATACCGGGGATAATGTGAAGGTTACCTGAAAATTATAGCGTTTGAGTTTATGGCTATTTAGGCGGCTTACTCACAATAATTTACAAACAGCACTAAATGGATGGTGTTTAAAGCCCATTATTATCAGATAGTGGGTTGCAAGGTGTGAAAGTATTTTTTCAATACATTAAACCTTGTTTTAAATGGAGAAAACATACTAAAATAAGGCCCCCCATTATACAACGCCCTCAACCCTCCAACACTAAACCTCAAACCCTTTTATCTTTGCCCGCTTATGGCAACAGATAACAACCGGTTCCAGGCAATTATTTCGCATTGCAAAGAGTATGGGTTCATTTTTCCCTCATCAGAAATATATGATGGTTTAGGAGCAGTATATGACTACGGCCAGTGGGGCAGTGAGTTAAAGAAAAACATCAAAGATTATTGGTGGAGAAGTATGGTGCAAATGAATGAAAATATTGTAGGCATTGATGCTGCAATTTTTATGCATCCCACTACCTGGAAGGCCAGTGGCCACATAGACAATTTCAGCGACCCGATGATTGATAACAAGGATAGCAATAAGCGCTATAGAGTTGATCATATAATAGAAGCGAAAGCGGATGAACTGGAAGCGGCTGGCCATACAGGCCAGGCAGAACTTCTGATAAAAGAAATGGACACGCTACTTGCCGAAAATAACTTTGAAGGCTTGAGAATCTTAATCGAAAATAATAAGATTGTATGCGGTGTAAGCGGTACCAGTAACTGGACGGACGTACGCCAGTTTAACCTGATGTTTTCTACTGAATTTGGTGCGGTATCATCTGATGATCCTGAGGAAAATAAAATCTACCTGCGTCCGGAAACAGCACAGGGAATTTTTGTAAACTTTTTAAATGTGCAAAAAACAGGGCGCATGAAAATTCCGTTTGGTATTGCACAAATAGGCAAGGCTTTTCGCAACGAAATTGTGGCCCGCCAATTTATTTTTCGTATGCGGGAATTTGAACAAATGGAGATGCAGTTTTTTATCCGCCCCGGAACACAAAAAGAGTGGTACGAGCACTGGAAAGCAACGCGTATGCAATGGCATTTAAGCCTCGGTATTGGGGCAGATAAGTATCGCTTTCACGACCATGTGAAGCTGGCCCATTATGCCGATGCTGCCTGTGATATTGAATATAATTTTCCTATCGGTTTTAAAGAAGTGGAAGGCATTCACTCCCGTACCGACTTTGATTTAAAAGCCCACCAGGAATACAGTAAAAAAAAGATGCAGTATTTTGATAATGACATAGACGAAGTCACGGGCAAAGCTTTTGGCAATTATATTCCTTATGTTATTGAAACCTCTATTGGTGTTGACAGAACCGTAATGATGGTATTGAGCGAAGCATATGAAGAACAGGATCTAAGTACCGAGGAGAAGAAAGATAGTCGCGTGGTATTGAAACTTCCGGCTAAGCTGGCACCAATTAAATTGGCCGTATTACCACTGGTAAAAAAAGATGGGTTGCCAGATATTGCCCGCAATATTATTAATGATTGTAAACAAAGCTTCCATTGCTTTTACGAAGAGAAAGATACCATTGGTAAACGTTATAGAAGGATGGATGCACTGGGTACGCCTTTCTGTGTAACTGTAGATTATCAAACCAAAGAAGATGGTACAGTAACAATTCGTTACAGGGACACGATGCAGCAGGAGAGGGTTTCGATAGAGCAAATAAAGAGCATCATTCAAAAAGAATTATAGCTACATTTTTTACTTTAAAAATACAAATAGGAAAGCCCGCTGATGCGGGCTTTCCTCCTAAAATCTGCCCAATACAATTATCTTATTTTAATGCCGTTTCTACGTCTTTTATTACGGCAATTCCATAGGTCAACTGTTCCAAAATTTTTCTTGTTTTGCGACGGTTGGGGGAAAAGAAAGTCCATAGCTAATGTTTCATTTACTGGTCTGAATTCTTTTAAATCTTTCTCTTCTAATTGTACAATAGCAGGTGCTGTTGCAGTTTTCATACACTTTAATTTAATTATGAAATAAAAATAGTTCCGGCAAGCAGGCGCGGGATTTTTTACTGAAACACGGTACCTGTGTTTCTCAGTTGAAGATGATCATCTCTTAAATCGGAGTGCAAAACTAAGGTGCGGTAAAGTGTAATAAAAGAGGTAACTCAAAGAGTTTAACATTTGAACGGCCGACAGCCTTTAAACCCACATAAAATTTCTTATGCTTTTTAACACTAAGCCGTTATTTAGCAATTGGCTGTCCTGCGTTAACGTGCATGGTGAGGCTTTAAACGGGTATATTTCTTATTTCAACCGGCGTTTATCCATATAACTCAAGGTGAATTGCTTTTCTATCATATCCAAGGTCAACTATTCGTTTTCTTGCTTCATCTACCATTGCTTTCCATCCGCATAAATAAAAACTAGCGGGTGGTGGTTCTGCATTGCCGTTCATTTTTTCACGTACCAAATTTTCATACACGGCATGCACATAACCGCAGCAACCATCCCAACTTTCACGGGAGAGCGTTGGAAAGAAATGAAAATTTTCTACTTCCATCTCCAATCCTTTTAATTCGCTTGTGTATAGTAGATCTTTTAGTCCGCGGGTGCCGAAAATAAGGTTAATTTTTTGATGCGGAATGTTATGCCGCTTTATATGATGTATCATACTGCGGAAAGGTGCAATGCCCGTACCGGTGCAGATCAGATAAAAATCTTTGTCCAATTGATCAGGAAGTGTAAATACTCCCTGGGGTCCGCGGAGCGTAAGTTCCGAACCGACAGCTACT
>DASQMG010000136.1:0-5353 GCA_035645595.1 Flavisolibacter sp.
CGGATTATCTTTCAGCCGTTAATTTTTTGCTTCACCTGCATGGAACACTTTCCCGAAGGTGGAATTATCGGTACCCACTTCAAGAGTAAACTGTTTGGTGTTTCACTCGTACCTCCTTCACCTATATTTAGACGCTTTATATGCTGTGTCATCTTGCAGAGTTAGCAAAAACACGGGAAGACACATTATGCCTAAAAGAACAGCCTTTACAACGATGTAGCTGAGCCAAGAATGGTAAAACTGTGGCTGAACGATATGTTTCAACAACAAAACCTTAAGCAACGGCGGTTAAGAAGTGAAGCGGCATTTTTCAATATGTCGCTACTTTGTTGATCATTATTCACTTAGATCTCGAGCCCCAACTGGTGTACGCCCAAATGATATTTTGCTTCGTGCTCCAGTAGCCATCTCTTCCGCCACAAACCGCCGACGTAACCAGTTAGGGAACTGTCGGAACCGATTACCCTGTGGCAGGGAACAATAATGGCCAAATTATTTTTTCCGTTGGCAGAAGCTACAGCCCGTATGGCCTTTGTGTCGCCATATTGTTGCGAGAGTTCATAGTAAGAAAAGGTTTTACCATACGGAATTTGATAGAGCAAGTCCCACACTTTTTGTTGAAAAGCGGTTCCGCATTGCAGAAGTGGCAGATCAAAAGTTCTCCTCCTGCCAGCAAAGTATTCATCGAACTGGGCCTGGCAAGCCTGCAAAAGTGGATGATTGTTTTCTTCCTGTATTTCTTCTTCAGCAGTGAACAGAACAGATTTAATGTTTTGATCGGAACATTGAATCTGCAACCTGCCAAGAGGAGAGGGGTAATGTGTTGTGTAAGTTATCATCCTATTTTGGCTCCATTCGTAACAAGTGCTTCGGGTTGTAATAAAACCACATCGTTATTCTGATCATAGATGCCCAGCACAAGGCATTCACTGATAAAACCGGCGATATTTTTTGGCGGAAAGTTGGTTACCGCAATTACTTGCCGGCCAGTAAGACCTTCCAGCGAATAGTGCTTTGTAATTTGGGCCGATGATTGTTTTGTCCCTATTTGTTTTCCAAAATCTATGGTTAGCCGGTAAGCCGGTTTCTTTGCTTTAGGAAAACCGGTTGCCTGTATAATTGTTCCGACCCTTATATCTATTTTTTCAAAATCATCCCACAAAACTGTTTCCATTATTGCGACTTTAATCCAATAAATCAGACAGCCTTTGCATTTCTTCTTTCCTATAAAAATCTTTGTCGTTGTCAAAACACTTAGCAGTTTCTTCCAGCAAATGCTGGATTACCTTTTTGTTAGACAAAGGCCTGAAATAAGAGTGAACGGGCGGTACCGATATGCGTTTAAAATAGCTTTCAACATCCTTGTGCGTAAACACCATTCCGCTTGAAGGGTCGATATAAAATTCAATTTTAGAAATATACTCCTCTGTGCCCTCGCTACTGTAGCCAGGTTTAAAATAAGCCAGTACAAATTGCTTGGGAACACCAATGGCTTTCACCGGTATGTCCAGTAGTTCGCAAAGTATCAGGTAAATAACACCGTCGCTTAACTGGTTACCTTTTTTTGATTCGACTACTTTATTAATAAAAAATTCGTTCAGTTCCGTGTAGCTGATTTCGGTTCCTTTAAAGCCGTAGTAGCTGTATAAAATGCCGCTTACGATCCTCACCTGCTCCAACGGTGTGAGGTAAGAGTTTAGCTCCAGCCAGATATTACGGCGCATCTTCTCGATCTCCAGTAAAACCGGTCCGGTGGAAAGCTCAGGGTATTGAAACTTGGCAACTAATAAAGCGCCCACTAGTAAATCATGGTGACCGGAGATATTCCATTGCCGAAAATCTTCTGCCAAGTCGTTATAGTGTAGCCGATGGATGATGGTCTCAATCCTCTCCTGTATTTGCTCATCGGGCGTCGTCTCCCATAGATGTTCAAGGTTGGGAATTATAGTTCGGCCAAAGTGAAGCAGCTTATCAGATACAACACCAAATACCTCACCATCCGGATCGTCTATCAGTTTAAAAAGGGCCGATATTTCTTTGTTCTCCTCCATGTGAGCTTTACTTAAAATCTTATGCCTTTTTTTTGGTGGAAGCCTTCTTCGTTACCGCTCTTTTACCTGGCGCCTTTTTAGCGGCCACTTTTTTACTAAAAGCACCCGGCACTTGTCGTTCAATCATTTTCTTTACGTCATCTAGCGGTAGCGTCGCTACTTCTTGTGCTGCATATTTTTCACCGCCTTCTTTTCTGTCCAGCTTCAGCATTTTTTTACCAAAGCGCAGGAATGGACCCCACCTGCCGTTTTCGATACTTATCTTTTCTGCAGGCCATTGTTGTATGTACCGGTTGGATTCTTTCTCTACTTTCTTTTCTATTAACTCATTAATGTCGTTTTGCGAAAGACTGTCGAAATTATAAGCCCTTGGCACATTAATATACAAATCGCCATACTTAATAAACGGGCCAAAACGGCCTTTGCCTTTTGTTACCGGCTGCCCGTTGTAATGGGCGATAGGCGCGTCTACAACCTGCTTTTCTTTTATTAGTTGTATTGCTCTTTCCAGATCTACTTCTGTTGGTTCTTCACCTTTTGGTAACGAAACAAAGGCCTCACCCCATTTGACATAAGGGCCAAAGCGTCCATTATTTACTGCTACTTCCTGTCCTTCATATTCGCCTAAGGTTTTTGGTAACTGAAACAACGCTAGCGCCTCCTCTAAAGAAATGGTTTCAATACTTTGTGATGCTTTTAATTTGGCATAGCGGGGCTTTTCCTCGTCTTCTGACGTGCCGATCTGCACCATGGGACCATATTTACCCATGCGGGCAATGATAGGCTTTTTGGTTTGCGGGTCGGTGCCGATTTCCCTTTCGCCACTAATGCGCTGTGCATTTTCTATCGTATTATCTACGTCTCTTTTAAAGGGATTGTAGAAGTCGTCAATCATTTTATTCCAAAGCATTTTCCCCTGGGCTACTTCATCAAACTCACCTTCGATGCGTGCGGTGAAAGTGTAGTCCATAATGTCATCGAAATGCTGCTTTAAAAAATCAGTTACCACGAGTCCCAAATCAGTGGGAAACAGCTTTGCCTTTTCGGCGCCGGTATTTTCCGATTCTATTTTCTTTGAAATTTTACCATCGCTTAATGTAAAAACATTGTAGTTGCGCTGTATACCTTCTTTATCTCGTTTTTCTACGTAGGTTCTTTTTTGGATGGTGGAAATTGTAGGTGCATACGTTGATGGCCGGCCGATCCCCAGCTCTTCCAGCTTTTTTACCAATGATGCTTCCGTAAATCTGGGCGCTGCACGGGTGTAGCGTTCGATAGCCTTCATTTCCCTGAAGTCAACGGTTTGCCCTGCGCGTAGCGGAGGTAAGATAGCTTGTTGTTCCGCGTCGGCCGAAGTGTCATCTTCTACATCATCGTCATCAACATCCTCCCTGTAAACCTTTAAAAAGCCTTCAAATTTCAGCACTTCTCCCTGTGCTGTTAATTCAGCATTGTTAGTAGTAACGTTGATCTTAGCCACGGTTTTTTCCAGTTCTGCATCGGCCATTTGAGAAGCCATTGTTCGTTTCCATATTAGTTCGTACAGTCGCCTTCCGTCAGCATCGTCCACACTGGTTGTTGACATGTACGTTGGGCGAATAGCTTCGTGTGCTTCCTGCGCGGAACTGCTTTTTGTTTTGTATTGCCTTGACTTATGATATTTTTCGCCATATGATTTTGTGATAGCTTGCTGTATATCAACCATAGCTGTCTGGCTAAGGTTTACGCTATCAGTACGCATGTAAGTTATCTTACCGCTTTCATAAAGCTTTTGTGCAATCAACATGGTCTTGCTAACACCGTAGCCCAGCTTTCGGCTGGCTTCCTGTTGCAGGGTAGAAGTAGTAAAAGGCGCAGCCGGCGTACGTTTGGTAGGTTTTACCTGCACGTCCTTTATCTTGTAGCTCGCCCCAATACAGCTTTGTAAAAACTTTTCGGCTTCTTCTGCTTTTGGAAATTTTGCTCCTTCTGCTTTAAAAGAAATTTGTCGTCCTGCAGCATCAGGTGCGATAAGAATAGCTTCTATTTTAAATGAGCTTTGGGAAACGAACGCATTGATTTCTCTTTCCCTTTCTGCAATTAACCGCACTGCCACACTTTGTACCCGTCCGGCGCTAAGGTTATTTTTTACACTTATTTTTCTCCATAAAACGGGGCTTAATTCAAAACCCACGATTCTATCTAAAATGCGGCGCGCCTGTTGTGCATTTACCAGATTCATATTCACGGTTCTGGGGTTGGCAACCGCAGCCTGTATAGCAGGCTTTGTGATTTCGTGGAAGACAATTCTTTTTGTTTTATAAGGATCAAGTCCAAGCACTTCGCAGAGGTGCCAGCTTATGGCTTCACCTTCACGGTCTTCATCCGTTGCCAGCCAAACTTCGCTACTTTTTTTTGCTATGCTTTTCAGTTCGTTCACCACTTTTATCTTTTCATCTGATACGATATAGGTAGGCTTGTAATTATTTTTTATATCAATCCCCATGTCATCTTTCTTCAGGTCACGAATGTGACCAAAGCAACTTTTGACTTCAAAATCGGATCCAAGGATTTTTTCTATAGTCTTCGCTTTTGCTGGCGACTCAACAATCAACAAATTCTTCGGCATAGCTCGTATTTACGTTCGTATTTTTTCTCCTTGCGAACATGCAAGTATAAGGCAAGTAGTTTAATATCCATATAAGAAGGTTTTTGGCGCTAAGTAGTTGCCTTCTCTTTTTTAATGCCTGAACGCATTGCCCCCACCAGTTTTTTTGCCCACCGGGTATACTCTTTTGCCGAGGGGTGCAAACCGTCCTCGGCCACCAGGGAAGCATTTACTTTTGCCTTTCTGCTTCTTTCTGTAATTTCTATGTACTGGACTTTATACTGTATAGAGAGGGCTTTTTTCAACGTATTGTATTCGGCAATTTCCCTGCTTATTTTTTCAGCATTTAGCATTTGTCCAAAAGGTGTGTAACCATAATCGGGAATGGACACTACGAATACATGGTCAGGTTTACCATTCGCCAGTGCAATGCTCTTTTTTAGCAGCCTTTCCAATTGTTCTTTGTACTCTGTTATACTTCTGCCCCGGTACTGGTTGTTTACTCCTATTAAAAGGGATACATAGTCATACTTGGACAACAACTTGTGTTTATTAATGCCTGTTTCTAACTCATCGGCTGTCCATCCTGTTTTTGCAATAATTTCAGGCCCGGCAAAATGATAGCCCTCCTTTCGCAGTAAAGTAACAGTTTGGTAAGGAAAATTTTTAGTAAGAAGAACGCCTTCTCCAATGGTATAAGAATCGCCAAGCGCCA
>DASQMG010000137.1:0-18343 GCA_035645595.1 Flavisolibacter sp.
ACCACAAGCCTTAACTTAACCGCATAGCTAAGACACCTTTCAATGTCTCTTTTATTTCTGCAACAGTTGTATTAGTTTTCGCCCTGGAAATCCATCCTATGAAAACAATGCTTTTGCTGCTTCTTACTGTTGCCTGCGTAGCAGTTTATTCCCAACCAATGCAGGACACCTCAGCGAAACTGGTGGCTCAAAAAGAGAACATCATCAAAGAAAACACCATCATCAAGATAGAAAATTTAGGCTGGAGCATTAACTCCGAACTGGCTGAATTACGGCCTACTATTTCTGCTGATGGTAATCATCTTTTTTTTATTTGCGAAAACCATCCAATTAATACAAAAGCGGGCACAGTGCGCAACTCACAGGATATTTGGTATTCGCACCGCGACAGCTTTGGAAAGTGGAGTGACGCGATGCACTTAGGTTACCCACTCAACACCTATCACTATAATGCAGTGTACTGGATATCACCTGACAACAATCGTATTCTTATTCGCAATGCTTTTGTAGATGGTGATTATTACGGCAACGGCGTCAGCATGTGTTACCGCACCAAATCAGGAAAATGGAGCTTGCCTCAAATGCTTAAAATTAGGAATTATTATAACTACGATCTCGGGCGGAAGAATGGTGCCAGCATGGCGCAGGACGGACAAACCCTTTTACTGTACATGAGCGAAAAGCAGGGTAGCGAGGACAATGATATTTATGTTTGTTTTCTCAACAGCGACAGTACCTGGACGGAGCCAAAATCGTTAGGCAGAAAGATCAACCTAAAAGACCACAATGAGATGGCGCCTTACCTGGCGGCAGATGGCAAAACCCTTTATTTCAGCAGTAACCGGCCAGGCGGTATTGGCGATAATGACATTTGGATGAGTAAGCGCCTTGATAAGACCTGGCAAAAATGGACTGACCCTGTCAACCTGGGCGCACCTATCAACTCTGCCGATTGGGATGCTTTTTTTACAATGGACGCCGGCGGCGAATACGCCTATATGTCGAGTGGACAGGAAGGTGGTTATGGAGAAAGTGATATTGTGCGGGTAAAGTTGCTGGAAAAAGAAAAGCCACTGCCGGTGGTATTGGTAAGTGGAAATGTTTTTAATGCAAAAACAGGGTTGCCGCTTAGTGCCTCGCTCCAATATGAAACCCTGCCCGATGGTACAGTTGCAGGCAATGCCGTATCGGAAGCCACAACCGGCGCTTTTAAAATTGTATTACCCTACGATAAAAACTACAGCATACATGCCACAGCTGATAAGTTTTTTGCGCAAAGCGAAAACCTCAATCTTGATTCATTGGTAAAGGCAGGCTATAAAGAAATTCATAAAGACCTGTACCTGGTGCCTATTGAAATAGGCGCTGTTGTACGATTAAACAATGTGTTTTTTGATTTTGATAAATGGGACCTGCGACCTGAGAGTTTTATAGAACTTGACCGGGTGGTAAAATTGCTTACTGAAAATCCTGCTATAGAAATTGAAATGAGTGCCCATACAGATAGCCGCGGTAATGATGATTATAATTTTAAGTTGAGTGATAACCGGGCCCGTTCGGTAATGGAATATATTTTATCAAAGGGAATAGAGCCTAAGCGTATTGCCTCAAAAGGTTACGGAGAAACCAAACCATTTACCGATAATAATACAGATGAAAACCGCCAGTTGAACAGAAGAGTGGAGTTTACCATTTTGAAGAATTAAGCATTATTGAATGGGAAATTTCGAACTATCCTTTTACCTGCTATTCTTCTGCATTTTGAAATGGATTACAGTTGTAAATGTTAGCTATTTTCGGGGCCGGTGTTTTAATGTTGCTTAACTTTTTACTGTATGAAACGAATTGGCTATGTACTCCTTTATATCTCTTTACACACATCTATGAATGCACAAATCACGCTTCCCCTTTGGCCCGAAGGCAAGGTGCCAAATTATAAGGCCAGCGGCGAAAAAGAAAAGATTGAAAGCGCCGATATTATGAGAGTAAGCCTTGTGCAAACGCCGGAGATGACGGTGTACCTGCCATCAAAAAAAGCCGCAACGGGGCAGGCCGTCATTATCTGCCCGGGCGGCGGCTATGGTTTCTTAGCCTATAACTGGGAAGGAACGGATGTGGCGGGTTTTCTTGTGGCCAAAGGCATCACTGCCATTGTTTTAAAATCGCGGCTGCCTAATTCAAAAAGCAATATTACACCACATCTTTCCCCACTCATGGATGCGGCACGGGCCATGAGAATGGTACGGTCAAATACAGCCAGGTGGAATATTAAAAAAGACGCTATTGGCATTATGGGCTTTTCTGCAGGGGGGCATCTCGCTTCTACATTAGGTACTCATTTCGACAATGGCGACAGGGCTGCAACTGACAGCATTGAACGGCAAAGTTCCCGTCCGGATTTTATGGTGCTTGTGTACCCGGTTATTTCTGTAAGCAAGCCTATCATGCATGCGGGTTCCCGTAATAATTTAATTGGTGCAAAGCCCGATAGCAGCCTGGCTAAATTGTATTCAAATGAACTCCAGGTTACCAAAGAAACACCCCCGACTTTCCTGGTTCATACTACAGACGATAAAACCGTTCCGGTGGAAAATAGCTTACTGTTTTATCAGGCGTTGAAAGATAATAACGTGCCTGTCGAAATGCATATCTATCCAACTGGTGAGCATGGTTTTGGGTTAGGGGTTGGAACGGGGTATCTGGAATCATGGACAGATAGGTTGGTGGATTGGATGAGGGCGTTGAAATGATTGTCGGTGGTTAGCCGTAGTGCTACTATGGTGCGTCTGTTGCGTCGCACTCTTATACGTTCAGGAATGCTATTTAACAATACCCCAGTTTCGAGCGAGAATCTTCTATTACTAAACTCAGTGAGCACCCTGACCAACTTTGTATAAAGGATAAGCTTACTATCGTATAGACAGCGCTGATTCTGTTGCTGTAGTTATTCTTTACAACGTTTTTAAATAGGCCAGGCTTTGAGGAACCTGCTTGCTCACGGAGGGGCTTTCATCTTCTATATAATAATGTTCTATAGCCGAGCCTTTTGCTGCCTTTATCACCGCTTTAATATTTATTTGCCCGGTACCGAGGGCCACGTCATTTTCTACCGGTGTACTGCCGGAAAAGTCGCCCACAACCCCCTTGCGTAAATCTTTTACGTGCATTAGTTTAAAACGTCCAGGATACTTTCTTAGCAATTTTACCGGGTCTGCACCCGGGTGCGCCACCCATAAAATATCCATTTCAAAACTCACATACGCAGGGTTTGTATTAGCCACGATGTAATCGAAATAGGTTCCGCCTTCGTACGGCTGAAATTCGTAACCATGGTTGTGATAACAAAACGTCAAACCAAATTCTTCTTTTAAGGTTTTACCGGCAGCGTTAAAATCCGCTACCGCCTGCCTTGCATGTTCAATTGTGAAGGGTACTTTATCATGTGGTATCCAGGCCACCCTTACATACGAAGCGCCCAGGGCTTTTGCATTTTCCCCAACTTCTTTAGTCTTACCTACCAGTTCGGGATACCCTGTCCCGAAGGAAGTACAACGCATCCCTCTTTCATCAAGCATGCTTTTTAACTCCATTGCTGTTTTTCCAAAAAGGTTGGAGAATTCAATATTGGTCATGCCCATTGCCTTAATGGTATCTAAGGTGGCAGCTACATTTTTTTGGAAGCTATGACGAAAGGTATAAGAAACTACGCCGGGAGTTTGTTCCATTAAATTTCCAAACCGGGTAGTAGCCGCCGGCGCCGCCTTTATTTTTATGTTTTTAAAAAACACTTTGTTGCCATGGTCCTGCAATAAAATTCTTCCTCTTTCCGCCATTCCAAAACCAGCAATGTCTTTATACTTACTGCCCGCCACCAGGGCTTTAAAGTCGGCGCTCCCTCGTTCGTACTCCAGTACTTTTTTACCATTGAGCCAATGCTCCACATGCATCCCTTTTGATACAATGCGGGCGGTATTCCAGTCCCCAATCGGCCTTACCGGCTTGCTGCTTTTAGCAGGAATTAAATCGTATAAAGAAGCAATGGTACGGTTACCATTTTTGCCCAGCTTGGCATCAGGATGGCGCTCATCGTCCAGCACCTGGAACTCTAAACCAAAAGCAGAGCGCGGGCTGGAAGGTGTTTCCTGTTTGGGGTCTACAAAATACTTTATACCGCTGTTAGCGCCTTCCGTTAATTTAAAATCAACTAGCAGTTCAAAGTCGCCGTACAGGGCCTGTGTTACTATATCTCCCCCGTTGGTTGACTCACCACCGCCGGAAGGCTCCACCATCAAAAGGCCGTCAGCGATCTTCCAGCCTGCGGCTGGAAAATCCGGGCGGAAAGCTCCCTTCCAACCGGCCGTTGTTTTTCCATCAAACAGCAATTGCCAGCCGGCCTTCGCCTCTTTTTTTGTTAGCCTATTATCCTGCGCCTTTATAGCCAGCAGCGAAAAGAGGGTGATGAATAAGAAGCCAGATCGTTTCATGTTTATTTCTGTTTACAGGTTAGATTTTTTGAGTTGGGCAACCGCATAGTCCACAGCCCTTGCCGTAAGTGCCATGTAAGTGAGTGATGGGTTTTGGGTGGAAGTGGAAGTCATACAAGCGCCATCGGTAACAAAAACATTTTTACAATGGTGCATTTGATTCCATTCATTAAGCAGGGATGTTTTTGGGTCGTGTCCCATACGAACGCCACCCATTTCATGAATGTCCAGTCCCGGCGCCTGGCCTGTATCGGTTGTTTTAATGTTGATAAATCCCGCCTTTGTGAACATTTCCGTCATTTGCTCAAAATAGTCCTTCTTCATTTTTGCATCGTTGTCATCATAGCCAATATTGATCTTTAGTAAAGGCATGCCCCATGCATCTTTTTTTGTACCGTCAAGACTTACCGTGTTGCTTTCTTTTGGGATGGTTTCGCCCATCATGTGCGAACTCACGTTCCAGGGGCCGGGTTCTGAAGAAGCTAATTGTTTCTTCAGCTCAATGCCAAAGCCATCTGTATTGCGTTTAGTATAGCGGCCCGCCGAAAAACCTGCCGCGTAGCCGCGAAGAAAATCGGTTTCTTGTTTATACACATTTCGAAAGCGGGGCAGGTAGGCACTTGTGGGTGACCGGCCATCGGTACTGGAATCTAAATGGCCCTCATGCTGCCCCGAAATGCGGGCACTGTAGTTATGAAAGGCCAGGTATTTTCCAAGTAGCCCGCTATCGTTACCCAGGCCGTTAGGAAAACGGCTTGAAGTAGAATTCAATAGGAGAAGATTGGTATTAAGTGCGGCAGCATTTACAAAAATAACAGGTGCATAAAACTCCGTCACTTCTTTTGTAACTGCATCAATAATGCGTACGCCGGTCGCTTTTCCTTTTTTATCGTCGTAGATAACAGCCTGCACCACGGCATTGGTGCGCAGCGTTAAGTTTCCTGTTTTATCGGCCCAGGGAAGTGTAGTGGAATTAGAGTTGAAGTAACCACCAAAGGGACATCCCCGCTGGCATAAATTACGATTCTGGCATTTTCCTCGCCCCTGTTCTATATGGATGGGTTGCGGTTCCGTTACATGAGCGCAACGGCCGTAAATGACATGCCGCCCTTTATAGTTTTTCTTCACTGCATCTTTAAAATGATTTTCTACGCAGTTTAGCTCAAGTGGCGGTAAAAACTCGCCATCGGGCAGCTCGGGCAGGCCATCTTTATTGCCTGATATGCCGGCAAATTTTTCAACATAGCTATACCAGGGCGCCAGGTCTTTATAGCGGATGGGCCAGTCAACTGCAAAGCCATCACGGCCCGGGCCCTCAAAGTCAAAATCGCTCCAGCGCTGGGTTTGGCGGGCCCACATAATGGACTTGCCGCCAACCTGATAGCCCCGGATCCAATCGAATGGCTTCTCCTGTATGTAAGGGTGCTCGGTGTCTTTTACAAAGAAATGCGCGGCATCTTCTTTAAACGCATAGCACCGGCTGATAACAGGGTTTGCTTCCTGTACCGCAGCCGGGATTTGCCCCCGGTGCTCAAACTCCCAGGGCAGCATATTCGTGGTTGGATAATCTTTCAGGTGTTTAACATCGCGGCCTCTTTCCAACACAAGCGTTTTAAAGCCTTTGCCTGTAAATTCCTTTGCGGCCCAGCCCCCGCTGATCCCGGACCCAATGACGATTGCGTCGAATGTATTTGTTGCCATAACGGTATGGATTAAGCGATTTTTTTGACAGGCACACAACCATGGTACCGCCCTGGCACCAACTCATAAACCTGCACTTTGGTTAAATAATATTTTGACGTGGTGTAGGCTTGTATCGTAAGCTTTTTGGTAGTAGCGTAGAAATAGGAAAGGTCATCTTTACGATCTTTAGCCGCTTCCAGTTCGCGGAGCAATTTTTCTTTTTCTGCAGGAGATAAATCAACGTAGGATTTACTGAAGTCCTTTTTTGTTTTTGCTTCAAAATCCTTTAGTCCGGCCATGAATTTTTGCTGGTCTTCTTTCTTATAACAATCATCAACCATCATCAGCGTAAAGAGATGGGCAGATATATCTTTCGCACCCGGGGTGTCAGTTACCGGGATAATAGTTTCTGACAGTTCAGCCAACAGCTTTTCCTGGTCACCATCAATGGACATGTCTTTTAGCAGAATAGAGGCTTTGCTTCTATTCTGCAAACAGGAAGGAAGCAGTGCCACACCTCCTGTTATAAAAACAAGCTGTTTTAGCAGGGTTCGTCTTTGCATAGATGATAGTTTATAGCTTTTCGGTTAAAAGTATGAATTCATAAGTTACCATTAAACCAAAGAGTTAAAGAACATCTCCGTTTTATTATGCGACATCGAGGTCAGTTTCAAGAGTTTTATTGCCTCCATACTCCTGCAAATGAAACAGGTGTCGCGGCTACAATTTAGCAATAGTTGCTGTTTCAACCCATCAACACGGCTATTAATAACGGCTGGTGCCTTCACCATTTTTTACATCACTGTTCAAAGGCTCCCCTGTCCCTTCCGCCACCTGCCGGGCGAGGCCTGCCATTGATGTCGGTTTTCTGCGCCACTTCGTTGCTGCCTGAATTTAATGCAGCGCTCCCCCTGGCCAAACGAAAATTTCCTTTTGTAATATCAGGTTGTACATCAATAAATTTTACGTCTGCCACTATATCGTTTGCTGCTTTAAAAACCTCCTGTGCTACGGGATAGATGTTATAATCCCAACTGATATTGGTGTTCTTATTGTTGGACGTGACCTTGCCGCCTGGCCGGGGAACGATAATATTGTTCATGATTACAATGTCCTCTGAATTGTTGGCAAAAACTTCCTGGTAGCCAACAATGCCTCCATTGTGATAGGTGGTATTATTAACGATGTCAACATGCTTTGTACGAAAAGTATGAATGCCCGAGCCACCATTAAATGCACTCAGGTTATTGGCGATCAATGCACGGCCTTTCCATTCAGGACGTTTAGGTTTGGATGGTGTGGAGTCAACTTTAGGATGATCGCCGGTTAGGTTAACTGTAGCATCAGCATTTGGGTTGGTTGCTCCCTGTCTTGCCCCATCCGTCACATCTAAAAGAATTCCGTTGCCGTCACTTAGCTTTCCAATCCGGTTCCAGTTCACAAGCGTTTTATTATTCCATACATAGTTGCGTTGGATGATGATATGATACCCCGGTGCATCATCAAATGCCCAGTTATTAAGGGTGGTGATACCGGATCCGCCATAGCGCATAAACCAGGCGTTTTCAAAAACGGCGCAGTCTTCAATGGTCAGGTAATCCGTTTCAATTCCCACGATACCACCACCCGGACATTTGCCTATAACGCAGTTGCGGATAATAACGTGATGGGGTTTGTTACCCGGCTTATTATTGCGGCCATTTACAAAAATGCCATTGGTGTTATAGCCGGGATTGGGTGCTGGTATTTTAGCATCTTCCTGAGCACGGAGCAGCACGATGGAATCGTTGCCGCCTGTGATGGTTATGCCATCAATAACATGGTACGAACCGGAAACCTGTATTCCTGCCCATCCCACCGGGCGGATTTCAGGCTTGCTCCCGGGAGCGGCTTTCCACGTAATCCATGCAGCCTTTGTCCCGGATCTGGTAATGTTTAAAACAGCGCTGCCACCACCCTTCTCCCCGTTGGTATAGATGCCATTTCCAATTAAAACTATATCACCGGGTTGCACGATATCGGCTGCTTTTTGTAAACTCCGGAAAGCGGTTTTCATTGTTTTTCCATCGGCAGCGTCGCTACCCGCGCCCGACACGTAAATGGTTTGTGCCGAAAGCAGTCCATTAAAATGCAACAGGAAAATTAGTATCAGTGATCGATTCATAACCATACTTTATTAAAATTAAAATGCTTTGCAGGCAATTGTTTTAACCAGTCATAGTTGCCTGCGTTATCAAACATGTGAGTCTTATTTTAACATCCGCATTTAGCAATTACTCTCTTTGTTTAGTTGATGCTTAACGCCATGTTGCATTCGCAGCATCGTCTCAATCCTGCTTTGAACAACAAATCGCAGCTAATGAAATCCAATGCTGTTTTATTTACGACGATGGCATGTTCTGCGTTAATTTTTTGCGAGGATAATCAACGCAATACCTATCACATATAACAACAGCATCAGGTATAAATTTCGGTAGGTGCTTTTTGATGCGGTGGCAAACTCCTTCCAGATAAAAATGCCCCAGATGGCAGCAATGATGGTAGCACCCTGGCCTAAACCATAAGATATAGCCGGACCCGCTTTGCCTGATGCGATGATATTAAACGACATACCAATATGCCAGATTACGCCTCCAAGGATACCTATTAAATGATCTTTGGCAGAACCTTTAAAATAATCTTTAGCATACAACCTTGCACCGGAAAATGGAAAGCGCATTAACAAGGCATTGAACAAAAAGTTACTAACCACAATCCCTATCGCAAAAAATACAAGAGCCGTGTAAGGCGTTAGTTTTCCCGCTTCGGGCACATCAAAATCCGCGGCCATAGAAGCCGCTACATATTTATAAAAAAAGCCCATGAGCACACCAGCTATTATGGCCACCACTAAACCTTTTGCAGAGAAAGTTGACTTGCCTTTGTTAACCTGTTTGTACGCGCCTGCATTTAAAAGAATGGCTACCGCAATAAGTGCAACGCCACCAAATAATAAGGCGGCGTTGCCCTGGGGACTGCCGGCATAATTTACAATAACACCAAGAATTAAGGCAATGCCGATACCAACAGGGAAAGCCACTGCCATACCTGCCAGCGCAATAGCCGACACGAGGAGAATATTGGCCAGGTTAAACACAACTCCGCCTATGAAAGCGGATAGCAGGTTAGCATTATCAGCCTGTTTTATATCTTCCAAAAAAGAGCGCCCTGCTTCGCCCCGACTGCCCAGCGTAAATGCCATGATAAGGGACAAGATCAGAATGCCAAATGCATAATCCCAGTAAAACAATTCAAACCGCCATCCGGGAGAACTAAGCTTTGTGGTATTAGCCCAGGAACCCCAGCATAGCATAGTGATGATGCATAGTAAAATGGCAGTGGAATAGGAATGAATGATGAACATAATGGATAACTATACTTTTAAATAATCTCTTTTCTTACAGGTGCCGAAGATTGTGCACCCATTTTCGTAACAGATACAGCTGCGGCCTTGCAGGCAAATTCAACCGCTTCTTTCCACGGTTTTTCTTCTGACAAGGCCACCACGAGCGCACCATTAAACACATCACCGGCGGCAGTTGTGTCAACGGCGTTCACTTTAGGCGATGCGATGATACCTGTGAATTCATCTGTACTTACATAAGCGCCTTTGCTACCCAATGTAATGATGACATTTTGCACACCCTTAGTTTTGAATACAGTCACTGCTTTTTGTGCGCCCTCCTCGTCGCTTACCTCAACTCCTGTCAGCAATTCCGCTTCGCTTTCATTAGGAGTAATTAAAAACAAGCTGTTGTAAACGGTATCCGGTAATTGTGCCGCAGGTGCGGGGTTCAGCACAAAATTTTTGGAATGCATCCTTGCATAGTTGGCGAGGTATTCGATCACGGGCAGAGGCGTTTCCAATTGTGTAATCAGCCACCGGGCACCGGCTAAAATCGCATCCCTGTCTTTTATATCATCAACCGACAACAAAGCATTGGCACCCGAAGCAACAATGATCGAGTTTTCTCCCTCTTTATTAATGGTGATTACTGCAATACCGGTGGGTGCCCTTGCATCCCTTAAAACACCACTACTGTCTATTCCATCCAATGCATACTGTGCAATAGCATTGGCACCAAAAGAGTCATTTCCTACTTTACAAATAAAACTAACAGCGCCGCCCAGCCTTGCTGCCGCCACCGCCTGGTTAGCGCCTTTGCCTCCCTGAAAAACAAAAAAATCGCCACCCAAAATTGTTTCGCCGGGTTTGGGAAACCTATCTGTTTTTAAAACCATGTCGGTATTAGAACTTCCGATAACAACTATTTTATTGTTCATTTAGTTACCTTCTTTTTTTATCCATGTACTGATTGCTCCACCGGTTTGGCCCGCATCGGCATATGGAACAAGGATGATATTTTTTTCGTGACCCTTAACCTCAAAGGCAGCACCACCAATCCAGGCAGTGGGCAGTACCGCCTTTGAGGATTGCAACTGAAGTGCATTTGAATTTAGCGTTACGTTATTCCCTTCAAAACCGTTGATCTTAGCATCCAATACCAAAACCTGCGGCCCCCGCTGCAGCGCAATATGACCCGGGTAACTCTTACCACCATCCAATACAATTGGAGGCATAGAAAAGCTGATGGAAATGTTATCACCTTTTTTCCAGGTTCTCTTTATGGAGACCGTTTCAGCGGTACTCACCGTTTGCTTTTTTCCATTTACTAAAACAGAAAATCCTGCAGCCCAGTACGGCTTACGAAAATCTATGGAATAAGGTGTACTGATGCTTTTGTCAACGGTAATGGCAACATTTCCATCCGCTGGAAAATTGGTTACTGTGCTGAACGAAACCGGCTTATTGGCCCCAACGGTTGTGGTATAAGTGCCAGGCTGGTAAAAAAAGAAAGAGGGTTTATTATTGAGCTTTCCATTAGTAAATAACGGTATCATGGCTATGCCTCTTGGCACGCTGCTCATGCAGCAGGTGATGGAGCAACCGTAAGGTTTTACACCCATCAACGGTGTATAATAACTAACACAACCCGTCTGCGGGTTTTGTGCGCCGGTTAAATGATTATATACTGAACGCTCCAGTTCATCGAGGTATTTCATTTGCCCGGTGATGCAAAACAACTGGTAATTATACTGCACCCAGGTAGTTGTTACGCAGCCTTCGCCCATATTTGAGTTGCGCTCAGCAGGCAGAATAGCATCATCCTGAAAATGTTCAAATGAGCTGGCCGTGCCGGTGATGTACAAGCGGCTTTTCACAATATCATTCCAGGCGGTAAGCGCCGGTTTTAAGAATTGTTCATCGCCGGTTATGCGATACAATTTGACAACACCTAAGAGATTTGACAACATCTCGTATGCCTTTGCATTAGCCACTTTATCTACCCGGCCCTCTTTATTTAAAGTGGTGATGATGCGTGGGCCGCCGGGGCTATCAAAGCTTTTTACAATGAAGTAGCAATAATCCAGGTATTTTTTGTTACCGGAAAACCGGTACAACTCACCCATCGATTCGAGGATGCAGGTAGCGGCCATGCCCACATGCCCGCCCGCTTTTACAAGTTGTTTCTGTCCTTCCTTGCTGCCAAAGGTTTTTATCAGCAAATTGCCAATTTTTTCAGAAGCGGTTAAGGCAGGTTTAAACCCTGAGAGTTCATAGTATCGCAGTAAACCCATCAGGTCATAACGATGGCTCCACACATCCCAGCTGGTCCAGTGGCTGTCCGTTTCGTAAGTACCTAAATAGCCATCCGGTAACTGGGCGGCTATCAATTGCTGGGCGCTGCGGTCTATCTGGATTTTTAGCGAGGGATCGGCGTTATTGGCGTACGCGTTACAGGCAGCTTCCAGAAATTTTCCAATGTGTTCCCCTATCCATGAATGGTTGCCGGGGCGGTTGATAAAGCCCGCGAGCAGGGCTGGTTCATCAACCTTTTGTAAACGCTTTTCCGTGTTGGCCTTTAACTTTTCGCCCAGCCACCCACCAATTGAAAGTTTAGCCATATCTGCCGGTACATACTTCTGTGGTGCTTTATAGGCAACAGCCGGCATCACGGTTTTATACGTTATACTTTCATAGCCATGTTCACTGTTCCACTGGCGGGTGTAATTGTAATCAGGCACCGATAAGGTGTACACCACCTTTACAAATGGTGTGGGGGATGTGTAAGGAAATTCAACACCATTTTTACCAACAGAGATGGTTGCCTTTTTTTCTTTTGAACCAATTTTAGATCCTTCAAAATTGTAGAACTCAGCTTTGACCACGGCTTCCACGCCTTTGGGTGATTTGTTAGTAATATTCAACTGGTACGCTAATTCTTTATTGAGTAAAGGTGCCTTTGTATCTCCCCCTTTCAGCTCTGAACCATACACAAAAAAATGCTCCGGAGATGCTGCAACAAATTTTGGAAGTATAGAAACCCGGAAAGAGCCCCAATGGCTTACTCTTACAGCGATGGTGTTTTCTTTATCCCACAGGATATCGTCTTTGCTTAAAAGATAATTTCGATAGGTATCACCCGAGCCGGTTGTTCCCACCTGCTTGCCATTTAAGTAGGTATTATCCGATTGCTGAATTTTTCCCATGCTCAATACCAACGAGCCGGTCTTTTCAAAGGCAGCTTTCAGGCTTGCAGGAACCACCACTTTCTTACGAATCCATAAGGTGCGGTTAGCCGTGGTCTTGTGGTCATCGCTCCATTTTAAAGCAGGAAGGTCCTCCCAGGTGGCATCATCGAAATCTATAGCGCTGAATTCTTTTTTATCCTCAAAACTTACCTTCCAGGGACCTTCAATAACTAATTGCTGGCTATTACTGCTGGTTAGTTTCAAAATGAAACAAAACAATAAAAAGCTTTTTATGTAGTTCAGCATGATAGAATTTTGGTTCAATATAGTAAAATAATCATTTCGTTCACCATCGCGTTACACCATCGCGGAAAGTTGGGGCATTTTCTCCATCTTTCATAAAGCCAACGGAATCTTTAAAAATAAAAAGCAGTAGCAACAAAACAGGCAAGGCGGCGCAGTTGCCGGTAATTATATAGTAATGGTGGACTCTGTAGCTGTTCCCTGGCTCCTGTGATTATTCTAAAAACGGGCACCACAAGCACTATCGAAAAGGAAATTCTTAAAGTGTTTATGGCCGTTTTGGCAGGTGTTTGTGTTTTTAGCAGCGGGTTATTAAAAATGTCCATCTGCCCGCCATCGGGAAATAACAAAAATGCCAAAAAAATGCGCAGGTAGCTTCAGCGAAGGCAGAAGAGAAAAACTATTTCGGGTAGTGGAACAGGAGAGGATAGGTTATCAGTGTGGCAACCCTTTCCTTATTTTAAAAAGATGCAGTACCTGTGGGAAAATAGCATCCATTGTTTCCCGCGCTCCTTTTTGCGAACCTGGCAAAGTAAGCACCAGGGTATCACCTATAAAGCCGGCTACGCCTCTTGAAAGCATGGCATAAGGCATGCGATCTTGCCCGTAGCGACGGGCTGTTTCCATGATACCGGCCACCTCGTTTTCAAGTAAAGGTGCTACCGCATCGGGTGTTATATCGCGTGGTGACAAGCCGGTGCCACCCGTAAATAACAACAGGTGCAAATCATTGGTGCAAAGGCTTTTTACTTTCTGCTGAATCAGGTCAAAATCGTCCGGTATTACATCATACACTACTGTTTCTATTTCGTAGCTTTTTAGTTTTATAATGATGGCCTTCCCGGCAGTGTCTTCTTTCTCACCTTTTGAAACGGTATCTGAACAAACCACAACCGCCGCTTTTACATAAGCATAATCTTCTTTTGAAAAATCAGATTTACCACCCGATTTTTTTTGGAGTTTGATGGATCGTATCTCTACCGACTTATCAATCGGCTTCAACATATCGTACATAGTCAATGCGGTAACAGCAGCACCGTGCATTGCTTCTACTTCCACCCCGGTTTTATAAATGGTATGTACTTCCACGGTGATGCTAATTTCCAACCCGGCAATATGATATGTAATACCTGTGAACTCCACGGGCAGTGGGTGACAATCAGGAATCACGTCGCTTGTTTTTTTCACGGCCAGCAAACCGGCGGCACGGCTAAACTCAAACACGTCGCCCTTTGGCACTTTACGCTGTTGTATGGCGTCGATGGTTTCTTGCGTTGATACAGAAACAACAGCTGTTGCAACAGCAATACGAAGCGAAGGCGATTTATGCGTAATGTTGACCATGTGTTATTGGTTGACCTTCCATTGGTGACTATCATCTTCAAAAATTTCTTTACCCCAAACCGGCAATTCGGCTTTGATGCGCTCTACCACTTCCTCGCAGGCTTGTATTGCGGCTTTCCGGTGCGGTGCCGAAGTAAAAACAAAAAGAGAAATCTCACCGGCAGCTACCTTTCCAATACTATGATAAATGTGCATACAAGTGAGTGGGTGGTCTTTAAAAATCGCTTCCCGTATTTCGTTCATTTTCTCCAATGCCAACTCTTCATAGGTCGTATATTCTATAGCAGCTACAGCTTTAGTTTCAATAATATCTTTTCGCACCTGGCCTAAAAAAATGCTGTGAGCGCCAATGCCGGTTTTGGTGCTGTGTTTAGCAATACTATCACCAATAAAAGACGGGTGGATAGGACCTTCTATAAATATGTTCTTAGGTTTCTTTTCTGTCATACTAATTTTTAAAACAATTTTTTCTTCAGGGGAAACGATGTTTACCAGGCTTTACTTGCGTCGCACTCCTATACGATCTGTAATTCTATTCAGCTTCATACAACCAGGCTGCACAAATTCATAATGCCTGTGCAATCATAACTACTTTCCCTTGTTGTACTGTCGAACGAGTAACCTGTGAACGGGGAGTTAATGCATGCTGCCATCAGTTTTAGTTGGTACGGCGGCTGCTTACATACCCGTTCAAAGATCACTACTTCCCCGGTATAACAAGGTGTAAACGGCTACATTGCTATCCTCTCTTAAACCTGTACTTCTTTGCATAATGCCCCTTAGTCATCACATGTGTATACCCAGTTCATCGCCCCACTTTATAATACCTCCTTTTAAACTATATACCTCCTTCGATGTGCCAAACACTTCTTCTACCAGTTCTGCTGCATACAAGCTTCTTATACCATGCTGACAAAATAAAATAATGGTATCATTCTTAATTGAACCAATGCTTTTCCTGAATACAGACATAGGAATTTGCCGGTGTTCAAAACCGGTAAGAAGCGGAAGTTCTCCCTTTTCTCTTACATCAATAATAACAGCGGAAGGCTTTCTACTTATCGCCCTGAACTGCTCCACACCAATTTCAATAACAGAGGTTTCTTCTGCATCACACGCTTCGCTGTAATTCATACTTAAGAAAGCAGCTTCATCTTTTGGAAGCCCTCCGTTTCCTGCAGCAGTTGTAGTCAGGCTTATTTCATACATTTCGTTTGTTAGTACATTATATGTTACGAGCCTGTTTAGCAGCGGCGTGCCAATACCCGTTATTAATTTTATCGCCTCTGCAGCCTGCATTGTTCCAATAATTCCCGGTAATACACCCAGCACACCGGCCTGCTCACAGTTGGCAACTTCTCCCTCTCTGGGCGGCTCCGGAAACAGGTCCCGGTAGTCAACTTTGTGCCCGCTTTTGTCGTTTACATTAAATACAGCTACCTGCCCTTCATACTGCGAAACAGCCCCATAAATCAACGGCTTACCTAATAGAACACAAGCGTCGTTTATCATATACCGCGAGGCAAAATTGTCGGTTCCATCTAGTACCAGATCGTATTGCCGAATAATGTCTAACGCGTTGTGGGGCCCTAGTCTTATTGAATAAGGAATTATAGTGACTTCAGGATTTAAGCGGCCAAGTTTTAAAGCGGCTACTTCTGCTTTTGCCAGGCCAATGTCATCAACCGAATACAAAATCTGGCGATGAAGATTTGATAAAGTAACGGCATCATCATCCACTATACCAATAGTGCCAACACCTGCGGCAACCAGGTATTGCAGCGCCGGACAACCAAGACCACCGGCGCCAATGACCAACAGCCTGGCCCGCAACAATTTTTGCTGGGCAGCATCACCAAAGCCCTTTAATATCATCTGCCGGCCGTATCTTTTGTATAGATTTTTTTCCTGCATTTTTTATCCGCCGGAGAAAGGCGGCAGCAGGGCTACCGTGCTGCCTTCATTTAAAATAGTGTTTCCTGCAATTGTCTTTTTATTTACTGCCACCATATACTTAACCGCAGCCAGGGCCGGGTAGCGCCTGTTTAATTCGGCTACAAGCATATCTGTATCCTTAACATCAGCCAACGTAAGCGTGCTGCTTTCCACTATGTCGGTAAGCTGCCCAAAAACAAGAATTCGTATTTGCATATCTCCACGAATTTAAGGCACGTACCCTCAATGGAAAGCTTTGGGTTGTATGGAAGACTTTGAAATTATCTTTGTATCAATCTATTTTTTATGGGAAAGTTTTATTCTTCTATCCTCGCCCAACACCAAAGTTTTATTGAAGCACAACACCTGTTTTTTGTTAGCACTGCGCCGCTAGATGCTGAAGGGCATATCAACGTTTCACCTAAAGGCCTCGATAGTTTTCGCATTCTCTCTGAGACCCGTGTTGCCTATATGGATATAACAGGCAGTGGTAACGAAACATCAGCGCATATTTTAGAGAACAAACGCATCACGTTTATGTTTTGCGCTTTTGGAGGGCCACCCAATATTCTGCGGCTTTATGGAAAAGGCAGTACGGTTTTGCCAGGCGATGAGGAATGGGCTAAGTTGTCTTCGCATTTTATACTGCATCCTTCTACACGACAAATTATTGTTGCTGATATTTTTAAAGTGCAAACCTCTTGCGGCTTTGGCGTTCCTTACTACCAATACACCGGCGAAAGAGACCACTCACAAAAATGGGCAGAGAAGAAAGGCCCCAATGGATTAGAGGAATATAAGAAAGAGAAAAACATGGTTAGTGTGGATGGTTTACCTTCTGCATTAGCACAACATCAGGCATAAGTAAATAATAGTTTATACGCGGCCAGGGCCAGCACACAAGCCAGCACATTTTTTAAAGCTGTTGCTGGAAAGCGCCGGGCGCCGAAGTAGGCACCAAGTAAACCACCTGCAAAAGCTACCGCCACGTAGCCAAACATATCGGCCGTAAAATGGATGCCCCTTGTTAGTTGCCCGGCTAAACCTGCCACGGAGTTTACAAAAATAAAGGCAGCACTGATGGCTGCCGTTCCTTTTTGATCGGTCCACCGGAGCAGTAACAACAGGGGCGATAAGATAATACCGCCACCAATGCCTATCATGCCGGATAGGAGCCCGATGACCCCTCCGATTACCAGGGACAAAGCAGTGCCGGGCAGCTTCAGATCTTTCGGATCAGCATTCTTAAAAAAGAAGAACCGCACTACCGGAATCAGCAATAGAATACCTAATACTTTTTTATAAATAAGGCTGTCTATGGTGATGGTACCACCCAAAAAGGAAAGGGGTATAGAAGCAACAGCAAAGGGTAAAAATATCTTCCACTTAAAGAAGCCGCCGCGGTAAAACTGTATAAACGATACGGACGACACGAAGAGATTCAGCAATAAAGCGGTTGGCTTCATTACGGCGGGAGAAAAGGCGAAGATGGCCATCAGGGCCAGGTAACCGCTGGCACCACCATGCCCTACTGATGCGTACAAGCCTGCAACAATAAACAGGAGCGCATAAAATAAAACAATGCTATCACCCATGCTTTAGTTATATCCTGGTAATAAAAAAACATCTACGGTTTCCCCTTCTTCATAATTACCCCGTCCCTCTTCTAAACAAATTAAACAATTAGCGTCTGCAAAGGAACTTAACCTGAACGACTCCTGCGCATTCAGTGGTGTTGCTTTCCCAGCTTCATAATACCCTTTCAGGAAATGTGTCAGGCCTTTTTGTTTTGGATACTTTGCAGCTAATGATGCGGAAACTTTTTGAATGCTGCTTTTTTTATTTGACGCCATCTCCAATGCCGGCAGCACATAGTTATAAAAACAACTGAGCACCGAAGATGGATTACCCGGCAAACCAAATACAGGCTTCCCTTCTTTTGTACCAAAAAACAGCGGTTTGCCCGGGCGTTGCTTCACTTTATGAAATAGTTGCTGTACACCACAACGCTTTGTGGCCTC
>DASQMG010000138.1:0-18119 GCA_035645595.1 Flavisolibacter sp.
TTTTAACTGGTAATAGAAAGCCTTTATGAAAAAAATTACCTTCTTATTCTTGGTTGCTTTATACGGCACCTTGTTATTTGCACAAGATGAAAAAAAGATTGATGTCAACATCAACACAAACAGCGGGAATAACTGGTATGCTTCACCCTGGGTTTGGGTTGTTGGTGCCGCCGTATTTATCTTGTTACTCGTAGCGCTTACCCGTGGTGGCAGTCGCAGGGATTAGTATAAAACTTTTGAAAATAAAAATTCAGAGTTCAAACCGCTCGATGCTGTTTAAACTATGAATTTTAATTCCTATGCTTTAATTCTCCACACTCCTTCTGCAGCAGCACGGGTTCCTGCACAACTATTCTTATCAGGTACAGCAGGCTTTAAACTGTTACCAGCTTTCAATCCAGATAGTAGGCTCTGTTGTCTTTGTATTGTAAAGCAGAAATAGGAAGCACCGGCCAGCACTATAAATAATCAAATTAGTAGCACGGTGCCCTATTTGCTTTTATAGTGATGTACACCCCTCAAGTCGGGCTAATTCAATAAAGAATTTTTGGTACAGTAAGTGGGGGAAACGTCTTTTTAGTGGAGTAGCAATTGGGAGTAAAAGAGTGCGACGCCTATGCAGCAGAATAGAGCCACCGTCCGCTAAGTACAGAACATTTACGTTACTTATTAAAGCCCAACTATCAAATAGAGAAAGAGGCTGGTTTACAAGCGGTTAAATGTGCTGTTCATTACCCGTATCATCCCCTCTGCCGACCATTCCGGTGATACAATCATGCGGCGTATTGTGTACAATGGCTCTGTAGAATCCCTCTTTGTAGAAAGCTGGAAAGCCATTCGGTATCCGCGCTTCCTGATTTCCGGAATTCCCTCTTTGCTCCAAATTCCAAACGGGTAAGCAAAGTCCTCTACCTTTTTACCAGTGATCGCTTCGATACTTTGCTTTGTTTTTCCTAACTGCTGGTCCCAGTCATTTACAACTTTTTTGACACCCCGTTCTTCGATAGTATTTTCAAGTTTGTACCTGTCAACACGATGGTGGTCCCATGTATGCGACGCTACTGCATGGCCTTCGTCGGCGAGTTGTTTGATTTGTTCCTTGGACATGTAGTTTTTACGTCCGATAGAAATGGTCATTAAAAAATACACGCCTTTAAAACCGTATTTATCCATCTCAGGTTTGGCGATACTGAATTGTTCTTCATCTGTATCATCGTAAGTAAGCATAACCGGTTTTGACGGCAGTGGCGTACCATACACTAAATTCTCATAAAGTTGATCAGGTAAAACCGTGTGATACCCGCTGTCGGCCAAAATTTTCATCTGGGCCTTAAACTGGGCTATGGTAACCTCGTAACCCCGATCTGACCTGCCGGGCATTTGGATATCCCGAATATGATGGTAACAAAGAATCGGAACCTGGGGCCTTGACATAATTGTGGCAGCATTAGCCATCTCCCGGTTCGCAACAGTTTTATTGCTGCCGGACGTTGTATCTTTTTTGGATGTCGCTGTTGCGGTTGGGCCAGTTTCCTTACTATCTGAACCGGTACAAGCCGCAAGGTAGAAGGCACAGATTAACAGAAGGCAGTTTTTCATTTTGTTGTATTATGGCGCAAATATGAATGTTTGACCTGTATAGCAAAAATATATTTTGGTTGAGGGGCGACAATCAGCGGTGGCTTGTAACACCGACCTGGCGGCAATACGCCAGTACCGGGCAAGTAGAACATTTTGGAAGAACCAGGGTGCAGATATGTTTGCCAAATGGCATCAGCAGGCGGTTTACATTTATCCATTGATCCTTATTCACCAGATCTTCCAAGGCATCCATAGTTTTTTCGGGTGTCTTAGTTTCGATAAGTCCCCATCGGTTTACTACACGATGTACATGTACATCAACACTGATACCTGCATAGCCGGAAGCCACACCGAGGGCCAACTTTGCGCATTTGGGCCCGACACCTTTTAAAGCAATCAGTTTTCCGTAATCGGGCGGCAGGTCGCCGCCATACTCTTCAACAATAATGTTTGCGATCCCGAGCATCGTGTATGCCTTTTGCCCGGGATACTGGGTGCCAAATAATAAGCCTTCTAATTGCCCCGGTGAAAATTGTAAAAGTTCTTTAGCCGTACGGGCTTTCGCAAATAATTTTTCTGAAACCGGAATGGTTGTTTCGTCTAAGGTGCGAATGGAAATAAGGCAGGAAATCAATTGCTCAAAAAGAGAAGTGTAGCCTCTGTCAAATAATTCAAACATGGCCGCTTTTGGGAATGGGGCCACAGCGTTTCCAATCTGCTGTAACATGTTGGGTATATCAAATGGTTTTTTCATTGTGTTGTACTGCTACTTCATCTATAAATGCAGCCTGAGCCGCGTTTATTTTTCGCCGTGCTTCCCCGGCCGTAAACCATTCGCCTTTATCAATTTCAGGTACAGTGATCCATTTGCCCGATTTGTAAGGCCATTCTGTTTTAAAACTATTTGATACAATTTTTTCGGCATCAATATCCCCTTCTACAGCCCAGGCAAACACCAGTTTTCCTGCTTTTTGTTTTACAGGTTGTAGTTCATAGAAATCACCATCTACTGCTTTCCCTGTTTCTTCAAAAAACTCGCGCCTGGCGGCCGCAAGCGGCTCCTCTCCATCAGTAAATTCGCCCTTTGGAATTGTCCAGCTTCCCTCGTCTTTATCTTTCCAAAATGGCCCGCCAGGATGAACCAGAAAGAACAATAGGTTGCCCGCTTTTCTTTTGAATAAAAGAATACCTGCGCTTTTTCTCATGATCACCTTTAAAATTATGGCACTTGCGTCGGCTGGTCGCTTTCTTTAGATGGATCGCCATCTACTTTGTTTTTCCCTTTTTGCGCATCCCTGATGGTATTATCAGTTCCGGCCGCGGGCTCCGCACCAGGGGCTTTATCAACGCCCTGCATTCCTTCGCCCGTCCCGGTATGGCCAACTACCGCTTTACCAGGAGCGCTTTCGTCTTTGTTTTGCATGGTTTTGTTTTTTTGATTTATAAACAATATTATGCCACGGAAGTTAGATTGCTACCTGCTGGAAACCCGGTTCACCAATAAATACCTGCCGCGTAAAAAAGGCATTTTAGGACTAAGCTATAGCAGGATACTCGGGCCTGATGAGCCAGGCGGTATACAGAAATTAAAGGAAAGCACCTGGTATTCTTATCCCTGGTCCAATCCCCTTTAATTAAACGGCGCTTTTGTTTAGATGCTTTAGCGCGGGACATCCACTACTTGGTTCTAAATATTCAACCAGAATTTTGTTGCAGGTCCGCGATAGGGTCTTGCGCGCAAGGAAAGTGCTTAGTATGAACAGTGGATACGAAAATTGCAACCGCTCTTCATCTATACAGGAGTTGCGTTACGTGCGGTGCGACAACCCACGCTGGCGGTGAGGGGACAGCAAGTTCTTACAGCCCGTGGCGTTTACTGGGCGGCTCCGATTTATAAACGGTTTTGTCTGCTTTACCTCCTGCCAATGCCGAAATGCCAATGGCAAAAACTACCTCTATCTTTGGTAAAAATCAATACATGAGCGCCAACGCACCTGAAGTAAAACGCATCACCACACACACAGTGCAAAAAATGAAGGCATCAGGGAAAAAAATTTCCATGATCACGGCGTACGATTTTTCTTTTGCCACCATTTTCGATGCTGCTGGTATCGACGTTATTCTTGTTGGTGATTCGGCCTCTAATGTCATGGCCGGTAATGAAACCACCTTACCCATCACGCTCGACCAAATGATCTACCATGCCTCATCAGTCATCCGTGGCGCAAAACGCTCCCTGGTGGTGGTAGATATGCCATTTGGCTCCTACCAGTCTAACTCTGATATAGCTTTGGCCTCTGCCATCCGTATCATGAAAGAAACCGGTGCTCATGCCGTTAAGTTAGAAGGAGGAGAAGAGGTATTGGAATCCGTTAAACGCATAATAAGCGCAGGTATACCGGTTATGGCACACCTTGGATTAACGCCCCAGTCGATATATAAATTTGGAACCTATACGGTTCGGGCGAAAGCAGAAGAGGAAGCCGCCAAACTGAGGGCCGACGCCAGGCTTTTAGAGGATGCGGGCTGCTTTGCTTTGGTGCTTGAAAAAATTCCGGCCGTACTGGCCAAAGAAGTTTCGGTCTCACTACACATACCAACAATCGGCATCGGCGCCGGCAGCCATTGCGACGGGCAGGTCTTAGTCATGCATGATATGCTTGGCATCACCACCGAATTTAAACCCCGCTTCCTTCGACAGTATTTAAACATGCACGAGCAAATTACGAGTGCAGTACAGCAATATATTGCCGATGTAAGAAGCGGCGATTTTCCAAACGAATCTGAATCATACTAAAAAATGAATAAGCAGAAAGCAGCCGTAACTTTCATTACCTATTGCGGACTGCTAAATTCCTCTAACTGCTTTCCTCCTATTTTTGCGGCCAATTAAACCGCTATGGGAAAAAGATGGTTATTTATTTTATTACTCTCCTCACTTCTCTATAACCCCGTGTGTTCACAGGAAAGTGATCTTGATCCGGTAACCATAACAGCTTCTCTAAGCCCGGCAAAAACTTCGCAAACCGGCAGGAATATCATAGTGATAAAAGGGGATCGGTTTGCACAATTGCCTGTTCACTCTATTGATGAATTATTGCGTTACGTGCCGGGAGTCGAGGTACAGTCCCGGGGCCCCCTGGGGGCGCAAAGCGATATTGTTATGCGGGGTGGAACCTTTCAACAGGTGCTGGTGATTGTAGATGGCATAAGGGTGAATGATCCAAACACAGGTCATTTCACTGCATACATTCCAATTGCAGCAACGGAAATAGACCGCATTGAGATTTTGAAAGGCGCCTCATCAGCACTTTATGGGTCAGATGCCGTTGGCGGCGTTATCAATATTATTACGAAAACATTTGCTGCAAAACAAGAAGATAAGAAAACTGATGTATTGGGCAGGGTAACTGTGGGAGAGTATAACAGTTTTATTGCCGATGCCGGAGTTTTCAAAAACAGTGGAAGGACAGCCTGGAGTGTAGGAGGCCAACTATTAAATACACAGGGGCAGCCACAACGTGGCATTAGAGGGTTTGTGCAATCGCAAAATGTAACCGGGTCTTTATCTCATTTCTTTAACGACACATGGCAGGTTGCCCTTCGCAGTTCTTACGATTCCCGCAAATTTGCTGCGCAAAATTTTTATACGTCGGCCGTTTCCGATACAGCACAGGAGACGGTGTCAAGCTTTTGGAACCAGGCGCAACTAACCCGAAAAGTGGCCGGCAATACACTGCGCCTTCAGGTTGGTTATAAGTCGTTAAAGGACAGTTTTGTCTTTAATTCAAAAACGCCTTCCAACCAAAGTAGGAGCAGGCTGTGGCAGGCCCTGATAAGCGATGAATGGCAGGTAGCAAAAACAACCGCTCTTACTTTGGGCGGCCAGTTGATCACAAAAAAAATTGCCTCTAACGACAGGGGAAATCATTCCGTAAGCACGGTGGCTGCATTTGTGGTACTAAACCAGCAACTTGGTAATTATTTCTTTATAGCGCCTGCCCTGCGATTGGAGCATAATGAGATAAGTAAAACAGAAGTCGTTCCACAACTCAATCTATCCTATCGCACCACCAGGCTGCAGTTGCGTGCCAGTGCAGGCAAAACTGTACGGGATGCAGATTTCACTGAACGCTATAATAATTACAACAAAACACTTGTGGGCAGTGGCCAGCGCTTGGGCAATCCTGATCTTGATGCTGAGCGCTCGTTTAGCTATGAAGGCGGTGCTGATTATTTCTTAGGAAGTAACCTGAAAATATCCGGCAGCTTTTTTCAACGTTATCATAAAAAACTAATTGATTACGTGCCTACACCTTATAGCGAAGTGCCACGCAATATAAATTTACTACCCACAGGAGTGTATGCCTTTGCAAAAAATATTGCCCAGGTAACCACATCCGGTTTTGAAGCTGATATACAGTTTTCAAAACAATTCAGCCAGGGCAGCCGTTTATGGGGCACTGTTGGAGCCGTTTGGTTAAATAGCAAAAGCAGCAATACTGTTCCGTCTTTTTACATTTCATCGCATGCAAAATTCCTTACCAACATCATGGTGCAGTACACTACTAAAAGATTGGCTTTGTCGGTTAACGGGCTTTACAAAACCCGGCAACCACAAAGCGTGGTGTCACCCCTTATTGCAAAAGTTTCGGCTGCTTATATGGTCCTTAACGCAAAAGTTGATCTTACTGTATGGAAGAATCTAAGTGCTTTTGTTGAGGTAGATAATATTGGCGACAAAGTTTACACGGATTTGCTTGGTGCACAAATGCCAGGCAGGTGGCTGATGGGAGGAATCAAAATATCTTTATCAAAATAATTGACTGATGTACGACTTGTTTAAACAACTGGGAATCGAGGAAATAAATAGCGGCGTAGCTACCGGTAAACACTGGATTAATAGCAAAGGCAAAACAATTGCCTCTTTTTCTCCCGTCGATGGTAAAAAAATGGCCGATGTGGTATGTGCTGATGATGAAGCTTACGAGCGGGTAATCGTAGCGGCATCAGCCGCTTTTTTGGAGTGGCGTTTATGGCCATCACCAAAACGGGGCGAGGTGGTGCGCCAGTTTGGAGAGGCTTTGCGGAAATACAAAGAGCCACTGGGTAAACTGGTTTCATACGAGATGGGTAAAAGCCTGCAGGAAGGATATGGTGAGGTGCAGGAAATGATCGATATCTGCGATTTTGCTGTGGGGCTTTCGCGGCAGTTGCATGGCCTTACCATGCATAGCGAACGGCCGGGACACCGCATGTATGAGCAATGGCACCCGCTGGGCATTGTAGGGATCATTTCTGCTTTTAATTTCCCGGTGGCCGTGTGGGCATGGAATACAGCCCTGGCCTTGGTTTGTGGCGATGTATGTGTGTGGAAACCGTCCGAGAAAACGCCTTTGTGTGCCGTTGCCTGTCAAAAAATACTTGCTGAGGTTTTCGCTGCAAACAATGTCCCCGAAGGCGTATGCAGCTTGCTCATTGGCGAAAGAGAAGTAGGTGAAAAATTAGCGGCTGATGTGCGCATACCACTTATTTCTGCCACCGGCTCCACCCGCATGGGCAAAGCAGTTGGCGCTGCCGTGGGTGCTCGGTTAGGACGGTCGCTTCTGGAACTGGGTGGTAATAATGCTATCATTATTTCTAAAGATGCGGACCTGGAGACGTCCCTGATTGGTTGTGTCTTCGGTGCAGTGGGTACGGCTGGTCAGCGGTGCACTACCACGCGGCGGTTGATTATACACGAAGATGTGTATGATGCATTCCGTGACAAGTTGGTGAAGGCCTATAAACAACTTCGCATTGGTGACCCGTTGGATGAAAAAATTCATGTAGGGCCATTGATAGATAAAGGTGCTGTGGAAACGTATCAGGCAGCAATCGAAAGGTGTACAGCCGAAGGGGGAAAGTTTATTGTAGAGGGTGGCGTAGTGACCGGCGACGGTTATGAAAGCGGTTGTTATGTAAAGCCGGCCATTGCAGAAGTGGAGCCCGGTTTCAGTGTGGTACAGCACGAAACCTTTGCCCCTATCTTATACCTGATGAAATATAAAACCTTGGACGAAGCGATCGCCATTCAGAACGGTGTGCCGCAGGGTTTGTCCTCATCTATTATGACACTAAACCTTCGTGAAGCTGAAACTTTTTTATCGACGTCAGGTAGCGATTGTGGGATTGCCAACGTGAATATCGGTACGTCAGGTGCTGAAATTGGCGGCGCTTTTGGGGGGGAGAAAGAAACCGGCGGTGGACGGGAAAGCGGTTCCGATGCCTGGCGGATATACATGCGAAGGCAAACAAACACCATCAACTACAGCACCAAGTTGCCGCTGGCGCAAGGGATAGAATTTAATCTGGAGTAACCTGTACAAAACAATTCTGGTATAATTAATCGATGACTCAACCCACTATCAGAAAAGCCGCAGTGGAAGATATGCCTGTCCTCCTGCTATTTGAGCAGGGCGTCATTCATGCGGAACGGCAATTTGACCCTACTTTAAAAATCGTTCCTACCAACTACTATGATATAAAGGCAATGATAACCGCTTCTCATATTGAGTTGCTCGTAGCGGAAACTGACGGGCAGTTAGTTGGATGTGGCTATGCCCGCATTGAGGCCTCGAAGCCGTATCTGCAACATAGGCAACATGCCTACTTAGGTTTTATGTACGTAGTGCCCGCGCACCGGGGAAAGGGAATCAACGGGTTCATTATTGAGGCTCTTGAGCGATGGACTGTTGCTCAGGGAATAACAGAACTGCGGCTGGAGGTTTACTTTGAGAACGAGCCCGCCATTAAAGCTTACCAGAAAACAGGCTTTTCAAAGCACATGATAGAAATGAGGAAACCCGTTACGGAAGACGGATCGGGTGGAACGGGATACAAGTCATAATCCAGTTTGAATTATCATAGCATCCATCAGTTTTGCCGGCTCTGCACTTTCAATTTTGTTGCAGGTTACCCGGCAGAAAAAGGAATCAAGACTTTTGTTATAGCTGTCCGGTTATAGAAGATTGTCTATTTTAGATAAAATAAATTTTATGGATAAGCAATACCCCTTACATTTTGTTTTAGGTAACGGAACAAAGGTGCAGGTAGACGAAAAAGGTTCAGATACTTACGAATTCAGCCTGCAACCGGAAGAAGGGGCGGCACGCCAATTTACTTACGTTAATGATGAAGCGTTCACCGCCAGCGCAGAGGAAACTTTCGACTTCGAGCAGTTGGATGCCGTTCGTAAATTTTGGCTGGAACTGGAAAAAACGGACTAAGGAAGGCTGTCAAAAATTAAAATAAATTTCAGTTGCACCATGCCCGAACGAAGGGTGATATTGGTTGACAAAGCTCTTGACATCTTTCTTCAGGCGCAAAATATCGTGTATCTCATTCCGCAGTTTACCGCTGCCAATGCCATGGATAACAATTAGCTGGGGCTGCCGGTGCGCTACTGCAAGTTCGTACCATCGTTCGAACTCTTTCAGTTGCATTGTTATTATCTCTCCGTTCGTCATTCCTTTCCAGCTATCAGTTAGCTTTTCGATGTGCAGGTCGACTACAGTACGTGCCGGCTGCAGGTGCTGCTTGATATCTTTTAAGCTGTATATTTTTGCGCCTTTGGTAACAGGCGTTTCTACCAGTTCATCGTAAGGCCTTGGTGGGTAAACATCCAGCAGTTTATATGTAAAACTGGCCTCCCCTTTCTGTTTTAGAAGTTCTATCCTGTCGAACAATTGTTTTGGCTTTAGCTTTAGTGAGGTTTCGTAATAGTCAGCTTTGGCTTTATCCGGCTTTAGCAAAGAAAACTCAAAGGCAAAGGCAGGGCTGTCGTTCATATCCTCAAATGGAATGTCATGCAGGTAGAAGTCATTGAAGGCATTCACTTCGTTACTAAGCTCAAATTCCGGCCTGCCAAAAAACTGGAGAAAATACCTGAAATTATAGGCCAGTTCGGTACGGTTGATCAGGTGAACTTTTAGTTCGGTTACTACATCGTCGCCAAACTCATCACTTACAAATTTTGGAAGAAAAGATAGCCACACACCATCTGAAATCTTTTTCTCCAACGGCTTTGGCGGCGTTTTTTCTTTGCGAAGATCTTCTACATATTTTTTCTTTGGCTCGGCTGGGAAAAGCTTTTTTTCTGTAAATCGTTTAAAGTAGGGGAAATCAATTTGGTCCATGTAAGCGGGAAACTTTACACCCCGTACCTGTATCATTACCATCTTTTCATTGATGATGTCAATGACCTCTCCTTCTTCGTTGGAATGCAGCACTAAAATCTTATCGCCGATCTCGTATTTCATGCCGCAAAAATAAGCAGATACGGTGCTGCATTAACCAATACCCTCGGTCTTAGATGCCGCAGTGCTCTTTCCCAGGCGGCTGTTCTTATAACCGTACGTAAAGTAGATAACCAGACCTATGACCAGCCAGATAAGAAAGCGCTCCCAATTTGTGGCGCTTTCCTGTGCCATTAAGTAAAAGCAGCTTGTAAAACCTAACACCGGGATCAGCGAAAAGCTTTTAAGATAAGAAAGCAGTGACACCACAGCTGCAATCACCCAGAAGATAGCCATGGGAAAACCTTCTCTTGTGCTGAAACAAGCTTTGAAATGATCGGGCGCATACACCATAACGAGAATCACACAAGCAATAAAAGCCGCCGGGATAATATATTTTCCGTTTGCATGTGGCACTCTGAATTTTGCCTGCGGACGGTCTTTCTGCTTCTGCAAAACAAGCACGCCTGCGCATACCAACACGAAGGCAAACAAGGTTCCAATGCTGGTAAGAGCCAGCAACAGTTCAAGATTCAGAAAAAGCGCAGGCACACCTACAAGTACCCCGGTAAGTATGGTTGAAAAAGATGGGGTCTGGTACCTGGGATGAATACGTGAAAATATTTTCGGCAGCAGTCCGTCACGGCTCATGCTCATCCAAATACGCGGCTGGCCCAGCTGAAAAACAAGCAGTACACTGGCCGTGGCAATAATAGCGCTTACCGAGACAATTCCCGCAATCCATCCCAACCCACGCTGGTCAAAAACCTCTGCCAAAGGATCGCCCACATTTAGCTTATTGTACGGAATCATTCCTGTAAGTACAAGAGCAAGTAACACATATAAAATGGTGCAAATAATGAGGGAGTAAATCATTCCCCTTGGCAGATCCCGCTGCGGGTTTTTACATTCTTCTGCGGTGGTGGATATAGCATCAAAGCCAATATAGGCAAAGAACACAGCCGACACCCCTTTAAGTATTCCACTAACCCCGTTTGGGGTGAACGGGCTCCAGTTTTCGGGCTGTACATAATAGGCACCTAAAACAATGACAAAGAAAATAACGGCTAATTTAATGATCACCATCAGGTTGGTGGCCGACCGTGACTCTTTAATTCCCCTGAATACGATGTACGTAATTAAAATTACAATGCCGGCTGCAGGCAGGTCCATTAAAATACGCAGGCCTCCGATTCGCGGTGCGTTGTTCCAGGCTCTTACAGCAGCTTCCGTACCTTCGGCAAATCCTCTTTGCGCCGACACATAATCCATCGTAAGCCAATCGGGGATATGCAATCCAGCTTTATCAAGCAGGCCTGTAAAATACTCACTCCAGGATATGGCTACAACCACATTCCCAATGCCATACTCCATCAACAAATCCCAGCCGATGATCCAGGCGAAGATTTCACCAAATGCTACATAGGAATAAGTGTAAGCGCTGCCGGCAACAGGAACGGTGGAGGCGAATTCTGCATAGCATAAAGCAGCAAAGCCACAAGCCACCGCCGTAAAAAGATACAAGAAAATAACACCCGGGCCACCGTTATAACTGGCATTGCCGATAGAGCTAAAAATGCCTGCACCAATAACGGCTGCGATTCCCATGAAGGTAAGGTCGCGAACGCCCAAAACTTTCTTTAAGGCAGCGCCATGCCCGTGGCCATCCGACAAACCTTCTTCTGCTTCTTTCAAAATTGCGGGAATGGATTTTTTGCGGAGAAGTGAATGGGCCATGAGCAGTTTGTTTTATGTGCTAAAAATAAATACAATTATGAACCGGAGGGAGGAATATCTACGGGGTGCTTGGTACGTCGAACCCCGGGAGGTTCTTATCGCTTTTGAGCAATAAAAGCAAAAAGTATGATAAGCCGTTATGCATTGGAATGGAGCGTGCCAATGTCGCGACATAGCAATATAAAAGCAGGCAACGCAACTAATGTTCCCTTTGTATTAAAAAAGTTGCCAGTTCTTTCAACGGGTCTTTTCTTTTTGAAAGCACCGCAATATCATCCAGGTGTTGTAATGCCTCCGCTAAATATTTTTCTTTCAACTCGGTAGCCCAGGCATCACATTTACATCCTTTATAAATCGTGAGCACTTCACCTACCTTATTTTCGCCGTCGCTGCGCAACAAATCCTGCAATTGCTGTTTTTGCGCCGTGGTTGCCGTTTCTAAAGCATGAATGAGTAAAAAAGTTTTCTTATTCGCTTTGATATCACCGCCTATCTGCTTACCAAATTTTTGTGCATCGCCAAAGGCGTCCAAATAATCATCCTGCACCTGGAAGGCTAACCCCAGCTTGCGGCCGAATTCAGAAATAAGGTTTTGGTTTCTGTCCAGGGCACCGCCGAGGATGGCACCCATCTGCAAAGAGCCGGCAAGCAACACCGATGTTTTTAATGCGATCATATTTTCATAAGACGCAAAATCCACATTATGCGCCTTTTCAAAATCCATGTCCAGTTGTTGCCCTTCGCAAACTTCTTTCGCTGTTTTATTAAAGAGCTGGATGATTCGGCGCAGGTAGGTACCTGACACTTTATTTAAATATTCATACGCTACAACCAACATAACATCTCCTGCCAGCAACGCCGTACTTTCTCCAAATTTGGTGTGCACGGTTTGCATCCCGCGGCGCAGCGGCGCTTTGTCCATAATATCGTCATGCACCAGGGTGAAGTTGTGAAAGAGCTCGATGGCGGTAGCAACATTCCAGGCGTCCCCGGTTATTTCATCAAACAACTCGTTGCCCATTAAACACATTACCGGCCGAACCCTTTTACCGCCCAGGCCTAAAAAATAATTGTTGGGCTCATACAACGATGAAGGTTCTTTGGGAAAGTGCCCCTCAGAAAACTTTTTTAAAAATTGCGCCGACAGTTCTTCAAATGTTTGCATTATTCCTCGGTCTTTTTCTTTTTATCTTTTGTCCTGGGCTTCGTTTGTTGCTTTGGTTTTGGTTTTGCTTTTTGTACGTCAGGCTGCACTTCCTCGTTATCCTCTACGGCTGTTGTAAGAACCCATTCGTAATCGAGGTGGCGTTTTTCTAAATTGGCCGCAACTACTTTTATGCGCACTTTGTCGCCAATCCGGAACCTGCGGTTGCTGCGCATTCCCACCAAACTATAGTCAGTATCTACAAACCTAAAATCGTCATATTCAGCAAGAGAAGCGATGCTCACCATGCCTTCGCATTTATGTTCTACTGTTTCCACCCAAAAACCAAAAGCAGCGGCACCACTTATAACTCCGTCAAACTCCTCTCCCACAAAGTCCCGCATATATTCTACCTGTTTGTATTTGTTGGCAGCCCTTTCTGCTTCCATGGCGGCCCGTTCCCTTTCGCTGGAGTGTTTGCACTTTTTCTCCATGTTTTTATCCGGCTTCACTTTGCTGTTCAGCACTTCTTCCAGCACCCGGTGTACCAATACATCGGGGTAGCGGCGAATGGGCGAAGTAAAATGACAGTAGTTATCAAAACCCAGCCCATAGTGACCAATATTTTCAGTGGTATAAGCCGCCTTCGCCATGGTCCTGATACCTAACTGTTCCAGCACATGCTGTTCGGGCTGGCCTTTTACATCCTGTAACATCGTATTGAATGATTCGGCAATTTTTTCCGGTGATGATGTGTCGAACGTATGTCCGAATTTTTTGGCGAAAGCCATGAAGGGTAACATCTTTTCTTCGCTAGGTAAGTCATGAACACGATAAGCAAAAGGAACCGGCTTCTTATTTACTTCTATCTCCGAGACATGTTGTGCTACATATCTATTAGCCAGCAACATAAATTCTTCGATCAGTTGATGCGCTTCTTTACTTTCCTTTACAACAATGCCTATTGGCTTTCCCCTTTCATCCAGTTTAAACCGCACTTCGGTAGACGAAAAATTGATGGCCCCGTTTTCAAAGCGCTTTTTGCGAAGGCGCTGTGCGATGCTGTTCAACAGCAGTATCTCATCCGAGTAAACACCGGTTTCTTTTTCGATAGTTTCCTGTACTTCTTCGTAACTAAACCGATGGTTGGAATGAATGGCAGTTTTTCCAAGCCAGTATTTTTTTACGGTGCCCTTAGGGCTCATTTCAAATACGGCGGAGAAGGTAAGCTTGTCTTCATTTGGTCGAAGTGAACAAAGCACATTGGATATCTGCTCCGGTAGCATTGGGTTTACCCTATCAGGTAAATAAACCGAAGTTGCTTTTTGATAGGCAAAATCATCAAGTGAAGTATCGGGTTGTACAAAATGACTGACATCTGCTATATGAACACCAATTTCATAATTTCCATTTTTCAACACTTTGATAGAGATAGCATCATCAAAATCTTTTGCGTCAACCGGGTCTATGGTAAATGTTAGAATCTCCCGGAAGTCCCTGCGCCGTTTGATTTCGGCTTCAGAAATAATGTCCGGTATCCGGTTTGCTTCCTCCATCACATCGTCGGGAAATTGTATAGGAAAGCCCGCTTCCAGCAGGATTTCTTTCATCGCCACATCGTTAACATCCTCAGCGTCTAAAATGGTCACTACTTCCCCAACCGGTCGCTTGCCACTATCACCACTCCAGTCTTTTACTCTCACCACTACCCTATCCTTCTCGGTTGCGCCATTAAATGCTTTTTCGTGCACGTAGATATCGGGGCTTTTCCTGTCTCCATCGGCAACAAAAAAAGCAAAGCCTTTATTCATTTCCAGCCGCCCTACAAACTCCGATTGTTTCCGTTCAGCAACGCCAACAACAATGCCTTGCTGTCTGCGGCCCCTGCCATCCTCTTCTTTAATTCGTACCCTGACCACATCGCCATGCATAGCCGTGTTAAAATCGGAAGGCCTCACAAGTATATCGGTTTCTTGTCCTTCCACTACAACGAATCCCATTCCCGACCGGGTGATCTCTAGCTTACCTTTCACTTCACCGGGTGCTGAAGCGGCTTTCTTTCTAACCGGCTTTCTTTCTGATTTCTTATCGTTTTTCCGTCCCATTACTTTCGAAGGTTTTAAAATTTTCAATAAACTGCGCCACTGTGTACAAAAAATGCGGCTCATCTCCAAACAAAAACTTATGTTCGATAGGCATTACATAAAAAGGCATATCGTTAAGCTCTGAACTGAATTTTAGCAAGCGCATGGCATCTTTCTCGGTGGTCAAAACTATTTTTTTTTGCGCATCTATAGCCGCAAACCTTTTTTTTATCTCTCTCCAGTCGTCGATAGAAAAAATATGATGGTCGTTGTAATGCATCATATAATACGTCTGGATGCGCTCTTCCAAAAAGGTTTTCAGGGGTCGGGGGTTGGCGATACCCGTGATAAGCAGCACTTCTGTTTGCTCATCCAGCCGGTAAAAATTGCGATGGGTGATATGGTAGGGCTGACCATAAGCAAGACAGGAAAAAAATAGTTGCTGATGCGGAAGTGCCGCTATCTCCCTGGCCAGGCTGTCTTTCTCCTGGAGCGACAAATCGGGACGGCATTTAGTAACAATAATTACGTTGGCTCTTTTATAACTGGAATGGCTGTCACGTAGATCACCAGTAGGCAAAAAAAAGTCACGGGTGAATAAGTTGCCACATTCAGTAAGTAATATATTGAAGCCCGGTTTAATCGTACGATGCTGAAAAGCATCATCCAGGATAATCACTTCGGTCTCGGGTCTGTCGTGAAGCAGTTGGGGAATTGCCACGATCCTTTCTTCCCCTATTGCGATGGGGACATCCGGAAATTTTTTATAGAACTGTAGGGGCTCGTCTCCAATGTCAATAGCTGTATTTGTACTGTCTGCGAGTGCATAACCTCGTGTTTTTCTTTTATAACCGCGGCTCAGCGTGGCCACCTTAAAACGCCCTTTCAAATGCAGCACTAAAAATTCCACCATAGGTGATTTGCCAGTGCCTCCAACAGACAGGTTGCCAACACTAATAAGGGGCAAACCAAAGGAGGTAGACTTAAATATATTTTTATCGTAAAGCCAGTTGCGAATGATAACAACTAAGCCGTATAACAGTGCGAAGGGCAACAGTAAAATTCGAAACGACTTTAAAAACCAGTTAGAAAACATAAGCCTGTTGCGGTGTGATACAAAAATTTAAAGGTACATCATATCCGTCCGCATCATCGATGGTATCAACAGGTTCGAAATAGGATATACCGACCTTGATGCAATCTTCGCGACAGCGACTAAGGTACCTGTCATAGTAGCCTTTTCCATATCCCACACGGTTTCCGTTGGTGTCGCATGCTAACACAGGAACCAATACCAAATCTATCTCCTGCGGGTCAACAATCCTTGTTTCAAGCGGTTCTAAAATGTTGATCGCGTTAGCTTCAAAGATCGTATCAGCATGACAGGCAACTGCATCCATGTTGGGTTCTTTTGTATCCATTTTTGGATAACAAAGCTGCATGTTAAGGTTACGGAAATGGAGGTAGTCCGTTATTAAAAAGACATTGGGTTCATTGCGGCTTTCCATGGGATAGAAACTGAAAACAGATTGCAGGAAAGGAGTTTCAATTGTTTGAAAATTGATAAGGAGAAGATCATCCCATTTCATACGATCGGTATAGGATATTTCCTGGCGCTTTTTATTGTAAATTTTCCGGGCCTGTTGTTTTAGCATGGGCTTGATTTAAAAGAGTTGAATAGAATAATTGCGACGGACAGTTGTAGCAAAGCTAGACTGATCATCCTCCGCCGGATAAATAATAGGTCTACTCATTTGCCGGCATTTCAAAAATGGTAAAGATTGTTGTCCCGTAATTCTTCTCCCGCAGATAATGATCAAATGTTTTGTAGTCGTTCCTGGGTGTATGTTCCAATATAGCCCAACCACCCTCGTTCAATAATCCTTTTTCAAAGATTTGCTTTGGCAGGTCATCAATGGTTGTAAGCGCATACGGCGGACCGGCAAAGATGAAATCATATTTTTCGGCAGTGCTTTCTATAAACCGGAACACATCTGACTTTATCACCCTGAAATTTTGAAGCTTTAAATCTTCCGCGGTTTTTTTTATAAAGGCCGCCATTTTATCATCTTTTTCTACAACGGTTAAATCCGTTGCACCTCTTGATGCCAGCTCATAGCTGATGCTTCCGGTGCCACCAAATAAGTCCAGCGTTTTTAAGCCTTCAAATTCCCAGTTGTTTTGCAGAATATTAAAAAGTCCTTCTTTGGCAATGTCAGTGGTTGGTCTCGTGTAAGGCATGTTGGCCGGTGGCGCTATTCTCCTGCCCCCCAAACTTCCGCTTATGATACGCATCTGGCAAGGTTATACAGCGAAGTAAAAAAATGCTGCGGCAACGTACTTTCGGGTAGTTTGATCTCCGGAGAATGCGCAAAATGGACGTTAGTAAAATATTGGTGTATCTCGATAAAAAGCGCAGAGTCCTTTTCTATTAAACCCGAAAGAATTAGGTGCACGGTGCTTTGCTCCATCCCCAGCTCATAGCAGATCTTTAATAAATAGTAAACTACGTCGAGGGGGGTTTGGTACGTATATGTTTGTGCCAGGTGAATAGCAGATTCTTTTTTGACTAAAATCCTGAAATGCTGCGGCGTAAAGTGTACCGAAAGCTGGTTATCGGAAACGAAACCGTTATATACTTTTATAGCAGGCGTATAAACATGAATATACCGTGGAGATGAAAAAGAATCTTCGAATAACTGATGAAGAGATTTCGGAAGAGAGTACATATTCACCATTTGCCACTCCGGTATTGAATCGTTTTTATATACCTGCGCAGGCTGATCGTAAATAACATCCAGCGAACTATAGTCGTCATTAAAATATTTGGTGGGTGTGAGCAGCGCCTGCGGAAAAGCAGAGCAGATAACCACTGACGCAAAGCTAAAATCCTTGCATTCCTGGAGAACGTCAGCAACCCTTTCCATCGCTTCCATTTCGGCAAAAGAATGAAACTGCAAGCGGTCAATGGCATTCGTCAGCCGGTGCCAAAAAACATAGCTGCAATAATCTGTTCCCGCTTCCAGTAACAAAACATGCTCGCTGTTCCGCTCCGTAGCGGAACGTATATCGAAAAGGGTTTTCAAATGCTGTAGTTTCTTGCAAAGTAATGATTTCGGTTACAGAAAAAACAAAGTAGCTTGCCAGCCTTTGTATGACGAATAGTTTACAAGTTGGCACGGGCTACCGGCAGGTTATCAAAATCGCGCTGCCCATCTCTCTTGCTTTGCTGGTGCCTCAACTTAACCTAATTATCAACTCTGTTTTCCTTGGCCATCTTAGCGAGGAGGCATTAGC